>JBEIFE010000397.1:0-2606 GCA_040382575.1 Candidatus Sericytochromatia bacterium | reverse complement strand
GCCAGTCGCAGAGCGCTCATGGTCGCCTCGGTGCCCGAGTTGACCAGGCGAACCTTCTCGATCGAAGGGACACGTTCGGTGATCAGCTTCGCGATCCGGACCTCGCCGGGGCTGGGGGTGCCGAAGCTCAGCCCCGTCTCGACGGCGCTCGCGATCGCCTTTTTCACCTCGGGGTGCCCGTGGCCGAGGATCATGGGCCCCCACGAGCCGATCAGGTCGAGGTAACGGTTGCCGTCGACGTCCCACATGTATGCGCCCTCGGCGCGCTCCATGTACCGGGGGTCGCCGCCGACCGACCGGAAGGCGCGCACGGGGGAATTGACGCCGCCCGGAATGAGTTCGAGGCCCTCGGCGAAGAGGGTGCGGGAACGCTGGATATCGAGAGTGGTGGCGGACACGTCAGGGGGCTCCTGGAGAGAGGGGGGCGGGGGACTGTGCCGGAGAAGGGGGCCTGTCGTCGGGGTACTGGATCGGACTCACGAGGTCCTTGAGGAGCATGGCCAGCATGAACAGCATCAGCACGGCGAAACCGCCGCTGTTGAGCATCTGCTGGCGCTCCTTGGTGAGGATCTTCGGCGCGATCGCCTCGAGCGTCATGAAAAGGGCCTGGCCGCCGTCGAGTGCCGGGATGGGCAGCATGTTCATGACGGCGAGGCTGATACTGATCAGAGCCGCGAAGGGCAGGAGGTCGCGGACGTCACGTTTGGCGACGTACGACCCGGCGCGTCCGATCTCGACCACTCCACCCAGATCCTGGAAGGCCAGATGGCCCGTCACGAGCTTCACCAGGCCATCCACCGTGAGCGTCGTCAGCCGGACCTGCTGTTGCCACGCGGCCGTGACCGGGTTGGCGGGGCGGACGTACTGACGCTCCACGGAGCTGGGCTGGACGGAGACACCGATGCGGCCGTCCTGGCCGGGGGTGACGGGGATGGTGATGGAGGCGGAGCCTCTGAGCAACTCGAGGGGCACGACGTGTCCGGCGTGGGAGCGGATCGCCTGGACGAACTCGTCCGTCTCGCGGACGTCCCGGTCGCCGACACGTCGAACCAGGTCACCGGCCTTCAGTCCTGCCCGCTCGGCAGGGCGTCCTGCCACGACCCGGGCAATCTGGACGTCGCCGATCTTCATCTCGGGAATCCCGATGAAGGCCGCGGCGCCCAGCAGGATCAGAAAGGCGCCGATGTAATTGAAGACGACTCCCCCGCTGATCACCACGAGACGCTGCCAAAGCGGACGATTCGATAGCAGACGGGGGTCGGAACGGTCGAAGTTGCTTTCCGGGTCTTCGTCGGGGAACGAAACGTACCCCCCGAAGGGCAAGACCTCGATCCGGACGTCCGTCTCACCGACGCGCCAGCCGAGATGCACGTCCCGGGAGATCCCGAGCGCGCCCAGGGGGATGCCGATGCCGAAAGCCTTCACGGGGATGCGAAGGCTCTTGGCGGCCAGGAAGTGCCCCAGCTCGTGGATCACGATCAGGGAGACGATCAGGACGACCACGAGGAGAATGCGCTGCCACTCGCTCATGCGGACTCCGGGTTCAGAAGGCGGGGAAACCCCACGATCTTACCACGGCCAGGATCGTCGCGAATCCGGCGAACATCTGGATGAAACCCGCATGCCACAACCGTTGCCAGAGGGGAGCTCGGTAGGCAGGGCTCGAGGCATGCTGGTCCAGCAGGTCCTGACCGACCCGGCGAGCCGCCTCGAGGTGTCGTCTTCCCGGGGGGCGTGTCGTGAAGTGTCGCTGGATGGCACGTCCCAGAGGGCGCCAGCCCCAGGCCAGGACGAGCACCAGGCAGCCGGCCAGGATGGGATGGCTCAACAGGGGTTGAAGCCCGTGAGCCCCCAGCAACAGCGCCGTGAGATTCGTGCCGCAGCGAGGATGCACCCGGGGAGCACGGGAGACGTACTCGTGGCTCAGTGGCGCGCCCTGTTCGATCACGTGCACCACCTGGTGCTCGGCCGCATGGATCCTCGACAGGGGGCTCCAGCGGACGATCAGGAGGTACGCCAGGAAGGTCAGGAGCCCTGCCCATGTTTCGCCCAGGACGCCGGGCCAGCGAGCAGCCGCGGCCATGATGATCCCGGTTGCCGCCGTGTGTGCGATGCCCAGCGTGACGCCCGTGAGGAAGAGCCCCGGGTCGCCCGGGCCTGCCCTCAGATCCCCCGTCGTGAGATACACCCCGAGCGGGGTGGCCAGGCCACCGACGTCGCTGGGTCGTAGTTCCCCGTGCAGGGCCGCCAGGAGGTCGTGACGACTGACCACGCCCTCCAGTCGATCACCGGCTGAGACCACGGGCAGAAGCTTGAGACCACCCGAGGCCATCGTTTCCCAGGCACTGGCCACCGAGGCGTCCAGGGGAGAGGCCGTCACCACCCGCGTCATGACGCGATCGACCGTCCAGTCGTCGAGCAGGGATCCGCCCACACGGACGGGGAGATGTCCCGATTCCCAGGCGCGCACCAGATCGACCTCGGCCAGGATCCCCACGAGGCGTCCTCCCGAAACGACGGGAAGCACGCGCTCCAGGGATCCCCTCAGACGATGCAGGGCCATGCCGAGGGTGTCTTCGGGGTGTAGCGCCGCCACCGGTCGCGCG
>JBEIFE010000396.1:0-2612 GCA_040382575.1 Candidatus Sericytochromatia bacterium | reverse complement strand
TTGCAGCTTTCCGAAGAAGTGGCGAAACGGACCTCCACGGATAAGTTGACTGGCCTGTGGAACCGCCAGTACTTCAACGAGCGCTTCCGTGAGGAATGCGAGCGTCTCGTGCGGTCCAAGGAAACGGGATCCGTCGCCCTGATCAGCCTGGAACAGTTCGAAGCCCTGGCCAAGACGATGTCTCCTGAAGAACAGCAGCAGATGTTCGGCCATGTGGGTAGCGCCGTACGGCAGGTGATCCGTCAGACGGACTGGGGTGTTCGCTGGGATGGCTTCGATCTGCTGTTCTATTTCCCGAGCACCGGGGCGGATGCTGCCGTCGAGGTCATCAAGCGATTCTGCCGCAAGATTCTCACGTATTCCCCCATCCTTGAGCCTCTGGCGGGTATCTCGTCCACGGCCGAGACGACCAGCCCGCGTGCCCTGATCCAGCTGGCCCAGCGCCGACTCGATCTTGCTCGCAAGGACGGTGGTCGCCGGGTCATCTGTTTTGCCACGCCAGGAGGAGGTCTCCAATTCTTCCGGGAAGCCGCGGAAGTCTAGACGAACTCGTCGGTCAGGATCGTGCGGTCCGTCTCTTGCTCGAGGCGGTCCGCCGTCCATTTCATGCCTACCTCTTCGTGGGGCCCCCCCAGGTAGGTAAGAAGCTGGCCGCGATGAGCTTTGCCCGCGCTCTGAATTGCGAACAGCCGCGATCCGGGGATGCGTGTGGTGCCTGTTCATCCTGCCTGCGCATCTTGCATGACAACCATCCTGACGTGCGTCTGTACCCGAGATGCACATGGGAACCGGCTTCGGTTGCTGCGACTTCGACGGCCTCTTCCACGAGCTCTGCCAAAGGGGGTCGCAAGAGGCGTGTGGTCTCCGCATCGCGTCGTCGCCGGGATCGAGACGGACGCCGGGATGAGCGTAATCCCCTGGTGGTTCACCTGGATGATATCCAGGAGATCGTCCAGCAGGCGGGTCTCAAGGCCCATTCGGCTCGATACAAAGTGGTGGTCTTGCCGGCGGATCGGGCCCGCCTATCGGACGTCGGTGCGAATGCCCTGCTGAAATCGATCGAGGAGCCCGTGGACGGAACGGTCTTCGTGCTGGTGGCTTCTGCCACCGAGGCCGTCTTGCCTACCCTCGTCTCCCGATGCCAGACCATCCCATTCGTCCAGGTACGAGGGGGGCGAATCGAACAGCAACTGGAATCCCAATTCAAGTTGTCTACCGAACGTGCACGTGAACTCGCTCGAATTGCCGATGGGCGGATCGGATGGGCCATCCGGGCGGCTCAGGAGCCTCCTCGTGACGAAGGTGATCCCTGGGCCATCCGTTCACCTCTCGAAGCGATGCTGGCCGTCGAGGCACGGGCTGAATGGCCTCTCGATGAGCAGACCGTTTTGCTCGAGACCTGGCTTGTACACGTGCGTGATATGATCGTCTGGTCGCGAACCGGCCGTCGAGAATGGCTGGCCAGGCCCGATCTCGCTGAACGTTGGGCCTCCTCCCGGAGCCCCGGTGATTGGCTGGAACTCGTGGAGGCCATCGAGGAGACCCGTCGAGCCTTGCTGGGTGGTGGAAACCCGCGTATCTGGTGGTCATCACTCGGCGTGAGACTCGCCCGGAGAAGCTGAAGTGTCATTGCCCATCTCGCATCCATGGCCCCTGATCGGTGTCATTCACGTGCCTCCGTTGCCAGGAAGTCCGCGGTATCGGGGTGACTGGCAAGATCTGCTTTCCCGGGTCGACCGTGACGTCGAGGCTTACCGTGAGGGAGGTATCGATGCCCTGATGGTCGAGAATTTCGGAGACGCCCCTTTCCATCCTGACCGGGTCACCCCCTTGACGGTGGCCTCTTTGACCCGGGTCGCTCTGGAAGTTTCCGGGCGATTTGCTCGCCCGTTCGGCATCAATGTGTTGCGTAACGATGGTGAATCTGCTCTCGCGATCGCTGCTGCCACCGGTGCGAGCTTCATCCGGGTCAACGTGCTTGTCGGTGCGATGGTCACGGATCAGGGCATCGTCCAGGGGCGAGCGCACGACCTGCTCCGCCAGCGCGCCACCCAGGCCCCCAGCGTCCAGATCTGGGCCGATGTGGGGGTCAAGCATGCCACGCCCATGGGGGTGCTCGATCTCGAGGTGACGGCTGCGGATACCGTCGGACGGGCGCTTGCCGATGCCGTGATCGTTTCGGGCGTTGCCACCGGGCATCCGGTCGCAGCTGCTGATCTCGCCGCTGTCAAACGCGGCGCTGGCGAGGCTCCCGTGCTGTTCGGTTCAGGTTTCTCTCCTGATCAGCTTGACCTGGGGATGCAACTGGCGTCGGGGGCCATCGTCGCTTCTCACGTGAAGCAAGACGGGCAGGTCGATCGCGAGAAGGTTCGACAGCTGGTCAAACGGCGCGATGCCGCGTGGCAACGTGCAGAGGAGGTTTCAGCGCGATGACGAGGAACATGAAGACTGCACCCGTCTGGGCTGCTCTCACCATTTCGGCACTCGTGGCCTGCGGCAAGCCATCGGATGGCAAGACGCACGTCGAGTTCTGGACCTTGTCGTTGAAGCCCACGTTCACGGCTTACATCGAAGAAACGCTCGAAGGGTTCGAGAAGGCGCATCCGGACGTC
>JBEIFE010000395.1:0-2614 GCA_040382575.1 Candidatus Sericytochromatia bacterium | reverse complement strand
CGCCCGTCGTCGCCCCCCTGCCCTGGTGGATCTTGCAGGAAGCGCGTCTCGATCCCGCCCTGGGGACGAGCACCTGACCGGATCCGTCTCATCCATGACGGGTTCCGAACCCGTCGCTCGGGCCTGGCTCGTTAGTCGTTCGTTAGTCGGTCGCACCATATCGAGGGTGTGAGGTTCAGCGCGTTCCGGGGGGGGTGCGAGGACCGCAGCTCTCGAAGGGAGCCCCGAGATGAAAGCCCGCGTGTTCGCCCTCGCCGCCCTGGTTTCCGCTTCTGCTGGCACGCTCGCCGGCTGTGGCATGATCACCACATCGGCTCCGGTGGCCGGCCCCGTTCATCAGGATGCCGTGCTGAACCGTCCCGCAGCGGATGTGTCTCCCGCGGATGACTATGCTGTCCAGAACGTGCTCGGAGCGCCGTCGCTTGTGGTCTTCCAGGACAGCTTCGACAAGGCGACCCAGCAGAGTCTCGACATGCTCTGGCTCAGTTCCACGGATTACCTGGGAATGGTACCGAAGATCTATCCCGCTCCGACTGCCCATCAGCTCGTGAGGCCCGGTCTCGGGAAGAGCCAGCAGGCCGTGGCCGCGGGTGGCGGCAAGGCCTTCAGCGCGAACCGCTTCGTTCTGGAGCTGCGCCAGACCCTCATGGCCTCACGAGGCTATGACGGGGCGAAGCGCCAGCTGTCGTTCCGGTACACGCCGTTCATGATCGACGGTCCGACTGACCCGCTCATGAAGCGTCCGACGCTCCAGGTGGCGACGGCACCGTTGCTGGTCGAGGTGAGCAGCGACGGCAAGCGCTGGAGCGCGGTGTGGGACTCTCGCCGGGCGGCCATCCCGATGATCTACCCCGCGCCGAGCGAACTGCAGGCGCAGGTGGTGCTGCCTGCGGGGAACCTCAAGATGCGGTTCGTGACGGTGGCCGCGAAAGCCGGCCAAGCGACGTCTCGCATCGATGACGTCGTGATCAGCCAGAATCTCGGACCCATCGGCCTGCGCTGAAGCACTCGACATGCCCCGGTCCCGTCATCGGTGAGCAGTGGGTGCGCTTGACGAGGGACATCCTTCTCAAGAGGCGTGACCCACCCGCGCTGCCTGGCCATATGGTTTCACGTTCGGGAGCATCCGGGGCGTCGTTGCCAACGATTAGGCGACGGTCCTTACGGATGCCCGCTTCGGCGGCGAGATGGACCCGCCGGTGCAGGCGCTAAGGGTGCCCGGGAAGGATCCCGGTCAATCCCGGACCAGCGACCGGACCACGAACTGCGGAGGCATCGGGGCGCCATAGAGACCATTCTCTGTCCGGTCGAGGACGAACAGCCGGTCCGAGGCGTCGATCCGGATCCGCATCGGCGTCGTGAAGCTCGCTTGCGCTCCGATGCCGTTCAGGTAGCCCGGGAGGCCCGAGCCGGCGACCAGGAACACGGAGCCGTCCGGGGAGATCCGCGAGACCCGGCGTCCACCGGTATCCAGCACGTAGATCGTGCCGTCCGACCCGATGGCAACCGAATCCGGCGTGCCGAAGCGGGCAAACGAGGCGCGTCCGTAGCGCGGGTCCATCTCGCCGGGCTTGCCAGCCACCGTGGTGACCTGGCCATTCTGATCGATCCGCCGGATGCAGCTGTTGTCGTGGTCGGCCACGTAGATGGCGCCATCGGGTCCCCGGGCCACTCCGCGCGGGCTGGCGAACCGGGCCTCGCTACCCGTCCCGTCGCGGTAGCCCTGCTCGCCGCGCTTGCCGGCGATCACCTCGGGTTCCAGGCTGTTGCTTGCGAGCTTCACGACCACGTGATCGGTCGTGAATGCCGCGAAGATGTTGCCGGAGCCGTCCATCGCGAGGTCCAGATTCGGCGCGGAGATGGAGCCGCTGGCGGGCAATTCGAAGAGATAGCCGGGCAGCACCCGCGTGTTCGCGCCCACCTGGGCCACGCGGTAGCGGCGCATGGCCACGTCCATGCCGGTGACGAGCACCTCACCGCCAGCCCCCACGAAGCAGGAGTGGGGCCCACCCAGGGGGACCGATCCACTCGCCAGTACCTGACCTTGCGGATTGACCGTGCTGACGATCACGCCACCCGGGGCCGAGCGCGACACGACGAGGTTGCCCTCCCGGTCCACGGCGTACAGGAGCGGCTCCGGGCTCGTGAGGGCTCCCGCCTGGATGAGGCCCGTCTGGCTCGCCCGCAGCGCGACACGCCAGATCTGCTGGGCCTCCCCGAGCGGGGAGGCGACGGCGAGGGCGGCACTGGCCACGTCGGCCTGATCGAGGATCAGCTGTTCGAGCGCGGGAACGAGGTCGCGCGAGTTCCGGGCCATGAAGGGCACCTGGGCCGGGATGAGGCGGTTCCGTACGGACTGCACCAGGGTCCGGAACCGGGCGGGGTCGAGCCCCCTGCGGGCGATGCTCCCCCGGGTGAAGGAGGCCTGCATCTTCTCGGCGACCAGCGTGCTGGCCACGTCGACGTCGACGGAGGCGATCGCCGTCAGGGATGGGACGAGGGCCTTGAAGGTGAAGTCTTTCCCGTTACCCGCGAAGTCGGCCGTCACGAAGACCGCTTCCGAGGAGGTGGCCGCCGACCGGAAGGCGAAGCGCCCCTCGGCATCCGTGAGGGG
>JBEIFE010000394.1:0-2620 GCA_040382575.1 Candidatus Sericytochromatia bacterium | reverse complement strand
CGTGAGCGACCTTGCCGTCGGTCGCCATCCATTAGAAGAGGCAAACCTCCGGATCGTCGCACCACTGGACTCAGGTATCCCCGCTGCCACTTCCATGGCTGCTGATGCAGGGAACGGTCTCAGGACCGTCGCACCCCTCGTCAGCGGCGCGGAGCTCGAGGCGATCGCGAACGCTTTGAAGACCGTTGCGCCCTTGAACGATCCGACCGCTCCAGATCTGGGGCCTGTCGAACCTGCTTCCGCTCCCATTCCAAAGGATGGCTCGAAGCCCAAGGACGCTGCTCCCGTGGGGGGGGTATTCGCTCAACCCGTTTCTCAGGTGGTGGCCTCGTATAGCGTGGCGGTGCTGGCGAGGGCATGGCGGAGCCCTGAGGATACGATCGCCACGGGACGCGCTGTCGCCCGCAGGCTCCTGGTCGATTCACGCGTGACGCGGGTCGGTATGCGTAGTGACGAGTCTGGTCAGGCCATCAGCGAGATGACGGTGGTGGCCACTGGCCTGGCCGGAAATCCTCTTCTGGTCATGCACCACCAGGCCAAACAACTGGTCATCTGGCATTTCGAGGGGATTCAGTACGAACACGTCGGACCTGCGCTCGAACCGGCCAGAGATGCAGGCCTTGAACCTTCACGAATCCTCGCGGCCTGGAGAACCGAGCAAGGTAGGTCTGACCGACAGGCGAAAGCACTTGCCCTGCCCGGGGCCTTGCCGAAGTTCGCCCTGCCGCCTTCACCCGCTGCGGAATCTCTTACCTTGCCTCTCCTGGTCTGGCCAGGGGTGCTCGACGAGGTAGCGGTGACTTCCGGTTCACCGGTATCGATGAACACGTCCCTGGACATCGGGGGCAAGGCGATCGCCAGAACGACTTCCGCGTGCTGGACTCTGGACTGGTTCGCCTGGCCAGAGCATGGCCCTCTGGTGGTGGCACGGACCGTCTCCAGCTCCTCTGACCGGTCTGAAGAGGTGGTCTTCGATGCGGAAAGCCTGGCTGTTCTGGCCGTGCATCTAACCGAAGGCTCGGGGAGCTTCGTCGACGGTCAGACATCCCCCCAGGGAACGGGAGCGGACGAAAAACCGGTACCCGGTTCAACCGGAGATGTCGTGCCGGATGACCACGGGCCGTTGTCCGGAGACCTCTGACCCATTCCGGGCTTCCTGCAAAGCCTCATCAGGTTGCTTGAAATGGAAAAGCCTGCAACCAGGTTACGCCCGGTCGCAGGCTTTCGGATGTCGATTCAGCGCAACGCCTTCACGTCCGCCGTCTTGACCGCTCCACCCTTGTTGCCCCAGGCTAGACGCTCGTACGTGACGACGGCCGCGATGTCCTCATCCGAGAGATGGGCAAAGGCCGGCATGATCCCGTTGTAGGTCTTGCCTGCCACCTGGATGGACCCCTGCAGGCCCTTCAGCACGATCTTGATGTGACGCTTCGGATCCTTGTTGGTATATTCGGACCCGACGAGGGGAGGAAATACTCCGGCAAGACCCTGGCCCGTGGCCTGATGGCAACTGGCACAGTTGGTCGCGTAGACCTGCGCTCCCTTGGCTTTGAGATCGGGACCGGCGAACGCCGAGGGGGCTGCATATGCAGCGGCGGCCAGCAGGGTGGCCAGGGTGAAGGCAAACTTCATCGGGGAAACTCTCTCTCCAGGGACCGCCATACGACGGTCCGGCAGGCGTGACACGCTCATGGCTATACCCGTCCGTTCGCCCGATGACACGCCGGACGACGGTTGGACGGATCGTCCCGGTTCACATCGCGTTCAGATCACGTGGTCAGGACGGCCACGACGATCGCCGCGAGGCTGATGATCACCGCTGCGAACTTGATGGCCGCGGCCACGTTGCCTTTGGCGATCTCCTCACGGTAGTTCACGGGATCGAGGCGATCCCAGAGGAGCGTTCCGACGTACAGCACGATGACCCCCAGAAGGGTCCAGCCGAAGGAGCCGACGATCGACAGAAGGATGTCCTTGTTCATGGGATGGTGTGAATCCTCTCGGGATGGGGTGGAACGTCAAGTCCGTTCAGGAATAGCGATTGCGAGAGCGACCGAAGAACCAGAACAGTCCGCCGGCGACGAGGAGGCCCATGAGAAAGTTCATGAACCCGTCGGATCGCGGTTGGGGAGGCGGCGGAGGCGCATAGACCTGGCTACCCGGCGCCATCCCGGCTGGAACCATGCCGGGTTCCCCGTAGGCAGACGGTGGATAGGCTGGCTGACCGTATCCTGCCGAGGGCTGACCGTATCCATATCCGACCGGATGGCCCCCGTGGTGACGAGGCCCATGCAAGGCTCCAGAAACGGCCCCGCCGACCACGCCACCGACGATTCCCGCAGCGGCTCCGGCTGCCGCCCCCTGGACGGCGGCGCGCGCGAGCGAGCGACCAAAACCGTTGCTCCGGCGACGGTAAACCCGGTACGGGGACCGGAGCATGCCCGAGAAAGGACGCGACGGGGAGTAACTCGATCCGCCCCAGCCATTGCTCAGGCGTGTCGAGCCATGGTTGCCCCCGTAGGCGCTCCAGCTACGCGATCGGCCGGCCCGCGCCTCGGCGGGCAAGCTCGACAAGAGCGTGGTGGTCAAGAGGATCCCGATCCAGAATCTGCGCATGGTT
>JBEIFE010000393.1:0-2627 GCA_040382575.1 Candidatus Sericytochromatia bacterium | reverse complement strand
TTCCACGAGGACCTCGTGTCGCAGACGTTCGTCCGCTTGCCGCTCTTCCGCGGCCCTGCGGATATCGGTGGCTTCCTGTTCGCGACGCTCGCGAAGCCTTGCCAGGTCGTCGAAGGCGCGCTCCAGGTCGGCCTGCATCTTGGCGATCGCCCCGGGGAGCTTCGTCTGGGCGATCCGGCGGCTCAGGTCCGCGATGCGGGCATCGATTTCCTGTTCTTCGGCCCTGAGTACGTCCGCGACCAGGCCCTCGTAGTAGGTGCCGATCGCTTGCATGCGGTCCTCGAGGGCCCCCGAAAGTTCCGCTTCGAGGGCCGAGGCCCGGACGCGCGTTCGCACATCCAGGGCCTCCAGGCTCCGGGCGTGCAAAGGGCGCAGATCCAGACTTGTGAGGTCTTCGGGCGGGGCCAGCGGGATCGTCGCGAACTGGTAAAATCGCTCGGAGAGTTCGTCCAGGCGATCGCCACGAGCGAGGTCCATCAGGTCATGATGCAGTTCCTCGGTTCGCGAGGGGCTCGCAGGGGCCTCGTACGAAACCCGGTGCGTGAAGCCTGCGGCCGATCGACGGTCCACGCGCCGCAAGGTCGCTCCCACCACGCCGAAGCCCGGTAGGCGTTCCGCGAAGGTTTCCACGGCCCGATGCACGGGACCGCCGACGATGTGCCGGCAGGCGACGGTCCGGGCATCGAGGCAACGCTGGAGCATCTCGTGCCAGGCCTCATCATCGTGCCCTTCAGGCCCGAAGTGCAGTGTGCGTGCCTGGCTCTCCTGCGGAAGCCAGGCACTCCAGGCAAGCCTCTGCTCGTCGAGCGGGGAAACCTCCGCACCGAGGCTGCGGTAGTAATCGAGCGTGAATGCGCGGATCGAGGTTTCGAGCATGGCCAGGGCCCTCCGCGCGGCATCGTAGCGCGCGAGGGCCTGCCGGTCTGTGATGCGAATCCGGGATGGTCCAGCCAGCGCTGCTCAGTGCCCCCCGCCAGGCAGGGGGACAGCCCCGATGGCACTCCCGCCACCAGAGCCTGCTGATGTCGTTTCACCGGCGGGTGTCTCGCGGTGCAGGAGGATGCTCTCTTTCAGATCGCCGTAGACCTCGATGGGGACGGGATGCCCCATGATCGGCGATACCGAGGACTGGAGCCGCGTGGCGATCCGGCGCGCCTCGGCCGGTCGCTTGCCCGGCTCGAGTTTCCACATCAGGTCGGGCGCGATGAGCCGCCATGCGAGTTTCTTGCGGGTCTTCCGCACCAGGTATCCGTCATCCTCCAGCACGCCGACTGCGGCCTGCAAACGATCGATCTGGAGCTGTCGCACCTGCTGCTGGCGATTCTCGGCCTCCTGAGCCGCGGGTGCCTGACTCGCGCTCTCGCTTGCCGGTCCGGCGACCTTCGAGGCGTTTTGACCCCGTGGTTCGGCCTGGCCCCTCGCCGCGGTGGCCCCTGAGCCCGGTACTCCGCGTGTCGGTTGGGGGGCGCTGGAGTGAGCCTGAGCGGGCTCCGGGCTTCCTTGCGCGGCGGAGCGCGTGACCTTGCTGCAGGCGGTGGTCACGGCCAGCGAGAGCGCAACGATCGCCAAGAGGGTGCTCCTGGATTCACGAGATGACATCGACGACCTCCACGACGGGCCCCTGCCCGTCAGGTATGAGCGTCCCATCCGGTCAACCCGTTGGCATCGTCAGACACCGCCGGCACCCTTCGTCCATGTTGGTCGCCAGGCGCCTCGACGGTCGGACTCGTCAGCACGGGGTCCTCAGCCTTGTAGCGCCGAGAGATCCAGCAGGGCCAGCGTCTTCGAATCGAACTCGCGCAGCTTTTCGGCCGCTTGCCGTGCGGTTTCGAGGTCTCGGCCCCAGGCGTCGAATCCGGCTTCAAGGCTCCGGCGATCGCGGGCGCGCGCAATCAGTTCCAGCAGCGTGTGCTCGAAGCGGTCAGCCTGCTTGAGCTGGCTCAGGACGAGATCGGTCTCACCCACTGCCTGGGTGAAGAGCTGGATCTTCTGCTCGAGAATGGCCAGCATGTGCTCCTCGATCGTGCCCTGGAGCGTGAGATTGACGACCGCGACATCCCGTTCTTGACCGATCCGGTGGATGCGGCCGATGCGCTGTTCGACGCGCATGGGGTTCCAAGGCAGGTCGAAGTTCACGAGCGTATGGCAGAACTGTAGATTCACGCCTTCCGAACCCGCGTCCGTGCAGAGCAAGACGCCCCCCTCTGCGCGGAACTTCGCGATGACGGCATCCTTCTCCCGTTGGTTCAATCCACCGTGGAAGACGAGCGTCCGGATGCCGTGGTCTCCCAGGTGAGATTCCAGATGGGCGATCGTCTCCCGGAATCCCGTGAAGACCAGGACTCGCTCGTCTCCCTGAGCGATGACGGCTCTCAGAGCCTCCAGCTTCGTCGAGCCGGGTACGGCCCGCGCCCGGTGGGCCAGAGCCATCAGTTCAGCTGCATCTTCCATGGTGGTGCCACGGGCCATGGTTTCGAGCGTCGCTGCCAGGGCTCGTGGGCTGCTCGACAGCATGCGGGACAGGCGGATGAATGCCAGAGCCTTCATGCCGGCTGGTTCCGAGCGGTTCATGGCCTGACCGAGGTACTGGATGACAGCATCGTGCAGATCCAGTTCCGCGGGTGTCG
>JBEIFE010000392.1:0-2629 GCA_040382575.1 Candidatus Sericytochromatia bacterium | reverse complement strand
GGTGCGGACGAACCGGTTGATGTGACTCTTTCCAGCTCTAAAAACCGCGGGGGCCGGTCTCCCGTGGGAGCCGGGCCCGCTCGTATACGCCTGGCAGGGCGATCAGTAGACCCCGAGGGCCTTCGGCTGGTGGATGGTGATCTGCTGGTGGGCGATCGAGATGACGCCCTCGTCCTGCAGACGGTTCAGGGCGCGCGTCACGGTCTCGCGCGACGAGCCGACCATGTTGGCGAGATCCTGGTGGGTCATCTTGAGGTTGATGAGCACCTTGTTACCGGCGAGCTGGCGGCCCTCGCTGCGTGAAAGCTGACTGAGGGTGCTGGCGACGCGCTCGTGGACATCCTTGAAGGCGAGGTCCTCGACCTGCTGGTTGACCTGGCGGATCCGGCGCGTCAGATCACGGATGATCTGGAGGGCGATCGAGGGCTGCTCGGTCAGCAGGCGCTCGAAGTCGCGCTTCGAGACCGTGAACACGACGGCGCCATCATCGATGACCTCGGCGGTGGCCGAGCGGGGCATGTTGTCGAAGATGGCCATCTCGCCGAAGAAGTCGCCGGGCTGGAGGATGCAGAGCGTCTTCTCGCGGCCATCCTCGGTGATCTTGGAGATCTTGATACGGCCCTGCTTGAGGATGTACAGGGTGTCGCCCTGGTCGCCCTCGTGGAAGATGATGCTCTTCTTCGAGTAGACCTTCTCGCCCGTGATGCTCGCGATGCGCGCAAGACCGTCGGCGTGAACGCCTCGGAAGATCGACACGCGCTGGAGAAACGCGAGGGCGGGTGTGGCTACGGCGTGAAAATCCTGGCTCGCCAAGAGGGCCTCCTTCACAAGGTCAACATGTCTCTAGCGCGTATCTGGTGCCCATTCGATAATATCAGGTGCTACGCGTGACCTACAAGCCGTCAACGTGGCATTGTTATCGCAGCGAAACTGAACCTTACGCGAAGTGTTACCAGCGCTTGAACCAGACACAACATAACGAACGCGTTATGGTGCGCTCGGTGCGCTCCGTCACAATGTGAACTTAACCTTTGAGAACAGTTGTCGGAAAGGTCTCGGACAGTTGAAATCGGTCCGTGGGCCGGTCCGACCGGAGACCCAGGAAATAACGAACGGCCTCCCGGATGCGGTCGGCGGCACGACCATCCCCGTAAGGGTTGACCGACCGCGCCATGCGCTCGTAGGCGACGGAATCGTCCAGCAATTCACGCGCGTTCCGCACGATGTCCTCGCGCTGGACGCCCACGAGGCGGACCGTGCCCGCCTCGACGGCCTCGGGTCGTTCGGTGGTGGTCCGCATGACGAGGACGGGCTTGCCGAGGCTCGGAGCTTCCTCCTGGACGCCACCCGAATCCGTGAGGATCAGCGTGGCTTCCTGCATCGCCTGGACGAAGGGCTCGTAATCGAGGGGCGCGATGATACGGACCCGCGGATGGTCGCCCAGCACGCGGCGGGCAACCTCCTGGACCAGCGGATTGAGATGGGCGGGGAACACGGCTTCGACGTCCGGATAGGCCTCGACGAGGTCGCGCACGGCCAGACAGATGTCTTCCATGGGCTGACCCCAGTTCTCGCGGCGGTGCGCCGTGACGAGGATGCGGCGACGGCCGTCACCCGACGGTTCGGCGTGGTGGGCGGCCGTGGTAAGCAGGGCGTCGATGACGGTGTTGCCCGTGAGGTAGATGCCATCCGGGTCGACGGCCTCCGCCACGAGGTTCGCTTCCGAGCGAGGGGTCGGGGCGAAGTGGAGGGCCGTCAGACGCGAGGTGACTCGGCGGTTCATCTCCTCGGGGAACGGGTTGTCGAGGGTATCGGTCCGCAGCCCGGCCTCGACGTGGCCGACGGGGACACGCGCATAGAAGGCGGCCAGGCTCGCAGCCATGGTGGTGGTCGTATCTCCGTGAACGAGCACCAGGGAAGGCTTCATGGCCTCGAAGACGGGGCCGAGCCCCTGGAGGACGCGACTCGTGATGTCCGCGAGCGTCTGCCCGGGACGCATGAGGTCGAGGTCGACATCCGGTACGATGCCGAACAGTTCGAGGACCTGATCGAGCATCTGGCGATGCTGGGCCGTCACGCAGACCCTGAGATCGAGACCGGGGTCATCCCTGAGCGCAAGCACGACGGGGGCCATCTTGATGGCCTCGGGACGTGTCCCGAAAACGCAGACCACGACGGGCTTCATGAGCGACGCTCCTCTCGCGCCTGGAGGCTCCAGGCCTTCCATGCACCATAGGCCAGGCAGAGGCTACCGAGAACGAAGACGGGCAACTGTCCCTCGACGCGCGCCAGCCAGAGTGCGACGCCCCCGAGGAGCAGGCAGAGGCCATAGATGACCATGACGGCGCGTCGCTGATCGAGGCCTGCATCGAGGAGGCGGTGGTGCAGGTGGCCGCGATCGGGGCTGAAGATCGGCTTGCGGTTCCACAGGCGGCGCAGGATGGCGAAGGCGGTATCCAGGATGGGAACCCCCAGAATCAGCAACGGCAGGGCGAATGCCACGGCCGCGACCAGCTTGAGCAGGCCGACGATGGAGGTCGATGCCAGCGTGATGCCCAGGAACAGCGCCCCCCCGTCCCCCATGAAGATCTTGGCGGGGTTGAAGTTGTAGCGCAGGAAGCCGATGGTG
>JBEIFE010000391.1:0-2630 GCA_040382575.1 Candidatus Sericytochromatia bacterium | reverse complement strand
GCCAGCCGGGGCGGGGGTATCTGCCCCCGGATTCCCCGTCTTTCCGGTGTTCTGCCCCGTCTGGGGGGGCGAGCATGCCACCAGCACGGCGAGTGCAAGCAACGTCGTCACACGACGAGACATCATGACCTCCGTTTCCACGTGACTTCCGCGTTGCTTATACCCGGAATGCACGGACAAGCGCCTCCTGACGGTTGACCGGTCAGGCCTGTCGAGACAACATGCAGGTGTCTCCCTCACCCGCGGAGGAAAACGTGTCCGACACGTGGATGGAAGTGGCTCAACTGTTCTTGACCGTGGCCGGGATCGGGGTACTCGGTCTCCTGGCGCGCATCCTGTTCGAGGTCTGGCTGGTCCTCCGTCAGATACGCTCGGAATGGATGCCGCGGATCCGGGACCTGCTTGCCACGACGGACGAGACCATGGCCAGCGTCGAGGGAGTCACCCGGGTGGCTCGTGAGCAGGTCGAAGGCTGGAGCCCGCTCTTCACCGATGCTCGCCATGCGGCAGAAGGTGTGCGAGACCAGGCGACGCTCGCCACCCACCAGTTCGAACGCACGGCGCGCCAGATCGAGGCAACGGTCGTTTCCCCACTGTCACGAGAATTCGCCGTCTGGCGCCACGGGTTGTCCGCACTCGGCAGGTACCTTTTGGCTTCGTCAGACGAGAAGAGCCATGAAAAACGGTCCCCCTCGCCTGATGGCGGGGGGGACACGAGAAGCCATGCACGGTGAGCGTGAGCTAAGACCCGCTCAGGGCCCCGGTGGGCGAGGTCTTGCGCGGCTGGTGGTACTTCGCACGAAGGTCGCCCCACTCGATCACGAGCTTCCCGCCCGCTGCCTTGTGTTGCCGTTCCCAGCTGGTCAGCAGTTCCAGGCACGCATGGTCGATGTAGTCGAGGTCTGCCACCTCGACATGCAACTCGGTGTCGGCCGAGACCCGGTCCAGCGCCTCGACCAGGAACGGTAACCGCAGGAATGTCGCCGAACCGGCCAGATGCAGAACGGTCCGGTGTGCGGCGAGGTCCTCCCGCAGTTCGACCTGCAGGTGGGACAGCGAGCGAAGCAGCTTGACCACCGCCACGGCGATCCCGATCATGACCCCCTCGAGGAGGTTGGTGGCCACGATGGCTCCGGCCGTCACGAGGAAGATGAGCACCTCGCCTCGGCCATAAGACTTGAGCTCCTTGATCACCTTGACATTCATGAGCTTGACGCCGGTGAAAACGAGGATGGCGGCGAGTGCCGGGATGGGGATCTGGCGCAGGACGACCGGGAGGACGACCACGAAGGCCAGGATCCACGTGCCATGCAGGATGGCGGACAGGCGTGAGCGCGCACCGGCCTCGACGTTGGCCGCGCTCCGCACGATGACCCCGGTCAAGGGCAGAGCCCCCACGAGGCCGCAGACGGTGTTGCCCACCCCCTGCGCGAGCAGTTCCCGGTTGTAGTCCGTGCGAGGTCCCTGGTGCATCTGGTCGACGGCCGATGCCGAGAGCAGCGTCTCGGCGCTCGCGATGAGCGCCACCGAGAAGGCGGCGACCAGGATGCCAGGATCGAGCAGGTGCTTCAGCCAGTCCGTTGCCGGCCACACGAGCGCACTGACGAGGGAATCGGGAACGGCCACGCGAGGAACGTCGAGCCCGAGTCCCACGACCACTCCGGTGGAGATCAGCACGGCCACCAGCGGCGCCGGAACGACCTTCAGGAACGACGGACGGAAGGAATTCCAGCCGATGAGCGTCAGGATGGTCACGATGCCGACCGAACCCGCGATGTGACTGGTCGAACCGTCCGCGACGGTGAGGGCATCCCAGACGGCACCGGGAATGGCCAGCAGGTTCGCCATACCGTTACCCCGTGGGGGGTCGCTCAGCATGACGTGGAACTGTCCACCGAAGATGAGCAGACCGATCCCGGCGAGCATGCCATGGATGATGGCCGGACTGACGGCCCGGAACCACTGCCCGAGACGAAGGTATCCGGCCAGCAACTGCAGGAGACCGGCCAGACAGACGATGAGTCCGAGGGACGCGAGGCCGTGCTCCCCGATGATCTCGCTCACCAGCACGGTGAGGCCCGCAGCAGGACCGCTCACCTGCAGCGGAGAACCTGCCAGCGCACCGACGAGGATGCCGCCGATGATGCCCGTGATGAGGCCCTTCGCCGGTTCGACCCCGGACGCGATCGCCACGCCCAGGCAGAGGGGAACGGCCACCAGGAAGACGACGATCGAGGCCAGAGCATCCCGAGGTCCGGTGGACTTCAGCTGTTGACTCCAGATCGCCATCAGGCCTTCACCTCGGTCACTTCTTCGGCGGCGCCACGTGTCCGGGTCACGATGGGCACGAGGTCCTCGCCGGCGATGGGCGAGAAGCGGCCGGTCTGGGCGTTGTAGGTGAACACGTCACCTGTCTCGATCTGGTAGATCCAGGCATGAAGAGAGAGATCGCCGCGCGCGAGGCGCGCCGCAACCGACGGCAACGTGCGCAGATTCTCGATCTGGACGAGGACGTTCTCGGCGATCGCCGCAGTCAAGCGCGCATCCCCTTCGAGTTCGGAGTAGTTTTCGCGGACGATGCGACGGGTGGCCTCCGCGTGCTGGAGCCAGGCCGAGACTGCCGGCAGGTG
>JBEIFE010000390.1:0-2630 GCA_040382575.1 Candidatus Sericytochromatia bacterium | reverse complement strand
GGCCGGGTCGGCATCGCTGCCCAGGCCATCGGGATCGCGCAGGCCGCCTTCGAGCAGGCTCTGAAGTACACGCAGGAGCGTGAGCAGTTCGGCAAGCGCATTGCCGACAACCAGGCGATCGCCTTCAGCCTGGCCGAGATGGCGACCGACATCCAGGCCGCCCGGCTGCTCATGTACCGTGCGGCGCATCTGAAGGACCGCGGCGAGAACCACACCCAGGCGGCCTCGATGGCGAAGCTCTTCGCCTCCGAGACGGCCATGTGGGTCGCGACGCGCGCCGTGCAGTTGCACGGGGGATACGGGTTCACCACCGAGTTCCCGGCCGAGCGCTTCATGCGAGACGCCAAGATCACCGAGATCTATGAGGGGACCAGTGAAGTGCAGCGGATGGTGATCGCGCGTCAGGAGCTGGCTTCTCGCTCCTGAATCCATATCCAGGATTCGGTGTATGCGAAATCTTTGTTAAACGGCGTCACTCCACATCACCTCGGCTCGATGATGGGCATGTGTATGGTCGGAGGTCTTCCATGAGCATTCGCGTTCGCCTTCAATCCGGAAATCTCGACGGCATACGGCCTCTTCCGAGAGTCGATGGCCCCCCTCCGCCGCCACCCAGAGCCGCTGCGCCGACGGCCCCCCTCAAGCCGGAATCGGCAAACACCGGGTCGCGCCTGAGTCTGGGTACGGTCACCCAGAGTTCCCAAGAAAAAGCAGAAAAGCTGAAAGGCGTGGCCGAGGATCTCAAGCGGCAGGCGGAGGCAGGTGGAGATGACGCGGGTGCCGTGGCTCAGGAAGCGGAGGCCGGGCTGATGGCCACGGCCCAGCAGGGCCTGGAGCAAGGCGCCATGTCGCGACGCATGGCCCGTTTCGGTGCGGAGGTCGTTCGTGCTGTCCCGGTAGTCGATCAGGGACTCGAAGCCGTTTCGGGTGCCGTGGACCGGATGGCCCAGGCACCCGGCGTCGTGGGTCGAGTCGGGAAGGTAATCCAGGGAGCTGAGAACCTGGGTGACGTGATCGAGAAAGCTGATTTCGGGGTCTTGGCCGCGGGCGCAGCCGCCGATCTGCGTGACCAGGTGTCCGGTGTCTCCCGGGCCCTGAAGGACGGCAACTACTCGGAAGCCCTCTCGCAGTCCGCGGAACTCGGTCGTAGCGGCGTGGATGTGAAGGAAGGGGCCGCGCTCGCCAGGGAGGTGGCTGCCGCGGCTCCGGAAGCGATCCGGAAGGCGGCCGCTCCCGTCGCGCGAGCGGCCGCTCCTGTCGCTCGCGATGCTGCTCCCGTCGCACGTGCTGCCGCACCGGTCGCTCGTGCGGCTGGCACGGTGGCACGAACGGGTACCCGGGTCGTTCGTGCGACGGGATCCGCCGTTCGTGCCGCCGCAACCCGGGTTGCTGGAAGCGCCGCGGGTCGAGTCGCGGGAAGTGCCCTGGGTAAGGCTGCCGGTCGATTCGTACCGGGCGTGAACGTGCTCATCGCTGCATCTGCCGTCAATGACTTTGTCGGGACCATGAGGAACCCCAAGGCCAGTGCCTGGAAGAAGGGCAAAGATTTCGTGACGGCTGCAGGTTCAGTCATCGCTGCCTCCGGTGTCCCGGGCCTCAGTCAGGGCGGTGCGGCGGTGGCGATCCTGAGTTCGCTCGCTCCCGACAAACGGCCGCGCTGGCTCGGCGGAAAGTGAGCCCCGTTACACAAGGGTTTTGCCAGGGGGGGGCGTGGACGCCCCCCTGGCTTCTCCGTAGCATGAAGACATGACCACCGAGCAAGATTCCCTGCAGGCCCGAATCTGGGCCGAGCGCGTCCAGCGTGGCGATCGCCGGGCAGTCGCTCGGCTCATCTCTTGGCTCGAAGATTCAAGCCCATTTGCCACGGAAGTGCTGGCTTTGTTACATCCCGGAGTGGGGCGGGCGCATCGGATCGGTTTCACGGGTCCCCCGGGATGCGGCAAGAGTTCCCTGGTCGATCGTCTGGTCGGTGAATACCGCTCCGCCGGCCTCCGCGTGGCCGTCGTGGCCGTCGATCCAAGCAGTCCGTTCACGGGGGGGGCCATCCTGGGGGATCGCATCCGCATGCAGCGTCATGCCGGAGATCCTGGGGTGTTCATCCGGTCGATGAGTACCCGGGGTAGCATGGGGGGGCTGGCGATCGCCACCCAGGCGACCTGTCACGTCCTCGATGCCGCCGGATACGACGTGATCCTGATCGAGACCGTCGGGGTAGGCCAGAGTGAACTCGACATCGTCGGAGCTGCCGATACGGTCGTGCTGGTGCAGGCCCCCAACCTGGGCGACAGCATCCAGGCGATCAAGGCGGGCATCATGGAGGTGCCGGACCTCTTCGTCGTAAACAAGGGGGACCTCCCCGGTGCTGACCGGACATTGAACGACCTCCGCGAGATGCTGCACGACAACCGGACCGGTACCTGGCAACCCGTCGCGATCAAGGTCTCCGCCCAGGAGGATGAGCGCCTCGCGAATGTGAAAGCCCATCTCGACGCTCACCTGGGCCATCTCGAGACGACGCGTGAACGCCTCACGCGTCGTCGCAAGCAGGTCGAGCAGGAGATCCACGCTCGCGCACTCGCCATCCTGGATGGGATCGTCCGCACATGGATGGCAGGGAACGAGGGCGCGGC
>JBEIFE010000389.1:0-2634 GCA_040382575.1 Candidatus Sericytochromatia bacterium | reverse complement strand
GATGACATCGAGCTTGATCTGCTGGTTACGCAGACCCGAGACTCCAGAGCTCAACGAACGGAGCATGCGGCTTCCTCCCTGGGGAATTCGACGCGCTGGTCGCGGGGGCAACTTCAGGCCCCTCGCTCGCCTCCCCGGAGGGTCCAGCGTCCAGCAGCGCGTCTGTCTAGGCGATCACGGCACTGTCTATCTTGGTGAACACGCTATCCTTGAGGCTGTCCCCGTCCACCGCCGTGATGACCGTGCGATTCCGCACCGACACCACGAACGCGACGTGGTCCACCATCACCAGGCTGTCCCTGGAGCCCTTGGCAGCCGCACGGTCCACACCGTCCGCTAGCCGGGCCATCTGGTCGGGGTCCATCGCGATGCGGCGCTCTTGCAACCGCCCCATCGCGTGAGCCGAGAGCCGGACGCTTCGCCCCCGTGCGTCCAGCAGCTGCTGGAACGACTGGGGACCGAGATCCTGGTATTCCTGGCTTCGCTCGACCCGGGGTCCCAGAGGACCGCGCAGGCTGGCCTGAAGCCGCATCGTCTCGATATCCATGCTGTCCTCCTTTCTCCGGAACGGGCGTCACACCTGTCATATCGGTGTCAAAAGGGGTGACTTTAGGCCGCCACCTGCATGATCGACGAGAAGTCCACGGTGGCGGGCTTCTTGTCGACGGGCTTGTCGTCGACCGTCGTTTCCTGGACGAGCGCCTTCAAGTTGCCGTCCACGCGGCGGATCTCCACGAGCCGACCCATGAACCGGGTCTTCCCGTCGTCCACCGCCACGCGCTTGCCGATCATGCTCGAGGCCGAGGCCAGCTGGTTGAAGTCGTTCTGCGCCGCCATGGTCTTGTTCAACTTTTGCATCTCTTCGAGCGAGTTGAACTGGGCCATCTGGGCGATGAACTCCTTGTCCTCCATCGGATTCAGGGGGTCCTGAAACCGGAGCTGGGTGACCAGCAGCTGGAGAAAGTCATCCTTGCCGAGCCTGGATTGCGCCGCCTGGTTAGCCTTGTTGCCTGCCATGGCGCTGGCCGTGGCATTGCTCGAAGAGGTGGCGCTGTTGACGGCCGTGCTGCTGGCCATGAGAACCCTCCTGATATCAGGCGCGGGTATCGAAGCCTCCCGCCTGTCCGGAACCAACCCTCATCATCGGCAGCCCATCAGCGAACTGAAGGGTTGTCGGTTCCTCGTCATCCCAGCCGTTTGCACGGCCTCGACCCTGGAAGGTCCGATTCTCCTGTCCCGGCTGCTGACGGCCCTGTTGCCAGGCCCCGCCCCCGAGATCCGTCTGCTGCTCGCGATGCCGGGGATCGTTCGCCAGCTGGACCTCGACCTTGTCCAGTCGGACTCCCTGATCGAGCAGGGTCTGCTTCAGATCGCCGAATTGCTGCTCGATCGTCTGGTGCGCGTGGGGCTGCTCGACCCGGATGATGGCCGTGACGACGCCCTCCTGGGCCCGCACCCGGACCTCGATTCGACCAAGATGCTCCGGGCTGAGCTGCAGGCGCAGTTCCGAGGACACCTGATCTTTGCTTGAACTCGCCAGATAGGACTTCACGACCTCCTGAACCGGGCGAGGGGCCTGGTTGCTCTCGGGGCCCTGGGCCGGACGGGCCAGAACCTCGCGGCTGTCCCGGACGCCCGGACCGGGCGCCATGATCCCCTCGGGGCGAGCAGCTTCGCGCAGTCCGGGCGCGGCGATCGCCTCGGAAGCACCGACTCCGTCTCCCGCCTCGCGAACGTGGCTTTCCATCACCTCCCCCTCGGCTGACGGGGCCTCCAGCGGGATGTTGCCCGTGGCGGAGACAACCGGCTGATCCGGGGTTTCCTGCTCGCGCCCGCCCTGCTCCTGTCCGGTCGAACCGCCCTCGCCCGGACGCCCGCCCTGGAGAGGCCTGGCGACGGCCACGCCGGCCATCGCGACCGGGCCAGCGGTGGAAGTCGCTTCAGGTGATGCAGGGGCCTCGACGACAGGGGCTCCAGGTCCCGGGACGATTTCACGGGACACCTCGAGGGATTGCACGCGCAGTTCCTGGAACAGTGCGGCCTCGAGCGCAGGTGTCGCGGATTTCGTGATGCCCGTGTTGGTGGCGGTGGAGAACGACTCGGCCCCGGTGACAGGGCCTGTCGCCGCCGCGGTCGATGGGTCAGTTCCCGCGCTCGCGGTGGGCAGCCCGGATAGAGACCCCGGCGAAACGGCAGCAGGATTCCGGAGATCCTCCGTTGCGGTCGAGGCTCCGCCATTCACGGCAAGGGCTGGACCGACGGGGTTCTGGACCATGACGAGCCAGGCCGGGTCGGCCATCAGGGTGGCCATCGCAGCAGTCGGACCGATCGCGGTTGATGCCTGGTCAGGATGAGCGGCTGTGGCCTCCGCAGTCTCGCTGGAACCGGAAGGTCTGTCATCGATGGACCTGTCCGTTTCACCCTTGACCGGTTTTGCTTCGGCTTCCGTGGCAGGCCCAGCGTCGTCGTGACCATCGGCCTCGCGGCTCACGTCATCCGCGACGACGACCTCGTCTCCGGCACGCGTTTCGGGAGCAACCGTCTCGTCCAGACGACCTGGAGTGCCCGTGCTGGCCTCGCGCGACGTCTCCTGCGCGATCGATCGATCCCGTCCGGGCGCGGCGTTCTTCTGAT
>JBEIFE010000388.1:0-2646 GCA_040382575.1 Candidatus Sericytochromatia bacterium | reverse complement strand
CGGTCGCGACGGCAACCCTGGCCGTCGTGCCCGGTCTGGGACACCTCCAGCTCGGAAAAACGACGGAAGGCCTCGGAATCCTGGGGGCCTGGGTCATCACCCGCGCCCTGGCAGAACAGCACACTCCCCCGATTTTTTATCCGGGTCTGACGGATCAGGCGACTTCGCTGTTTGCGTTCTCGAATGCGGCCATCCACCGTATGCAGATGTATGACGCCTACCAGACGGCGCGTCTGTCCGGGGCTCAGGACTTTCCGGTTGCCCTGAAGGCCCTGGGGCCACTCGACCTGATCCAGGCGCCGTTCCGACCCGAACAGTTGCTGGACGGCGGGGTCTGGGCCTTGCCCGCCCTGCTGCTCCTGACCCGGACGACCGAACTGGTCGAGATGCCAGGCTCTGGTAAGAACGCCCTCCAGGCCAGGAGTGTCCAGGCGGGGAAGACCACCATGTCTGCACCGGAAGCCTACGCGGCTCAGGTCCTGGCCGGTCTGGCGATCGCCCTCCATGCGGGAGTGAGCGAGGAAGCGCTCTACCGGGGGGTCATCCAGACCGAACTGGAACGCCGCATGGGCTTCTGGCCGGCACTGGCAATCGCTTCGGCAACCTTCGGGGCGGTGCACGTCGGAGGAATCAACGTCGACAAGACCCCCCTGGGACAGTTCGTCGGCCCTGCCCTTCTCGGTGCAGCCTTTGGCTATCTCTACCATGTCTCCGGAAACGATCTCGCCAAGCCCATCGCCGCCCACGTCTACTGGGATGCGATCGTCATCGCGACGCGTGGCCTCGAGGCACACGAAGCACCTCTGAACAACCCGCTGGGATTCACCTACCGCTTCTGAACCGTGTTCTCTGATACTTAACCGAGGCAAGATCGCGTCTTGACCCTCCGATAACACCTGTGGATGTCATCGGAGGTATCGACCGTGTTGCCTGCGACCGATCGCTTCGAACCAAGCACCGCTCGTGGGGGCCCTCGTCCACCGGCCGACCGCCAGGTCTGGCTCGAGAACCTGGCGCGCTCACCCGAGGCCACCTCGGAAGACCTCGCCCAGGCCGCCTCGGAGGGAGAGGAACGCGTCCTCGCGCACCTGGCGACCCGACGTGACGTCCCACCCGGCGCGCTCGCTTCTATCGGCGCCCGCGGGAGCGAAAATCTCCGCAAGGTGCTCGCCCGGCGAGCCGATTTACCGGCCTCGATCACGACCCAGCTGGCCGCCGACGAGTCTCTCGAGGTCCGCCGCGAGCTCGTGAAGAACCCGCGTCTCACCACCGCGCTCCTGATGACCCTGGCGCAGACGGACGATCCCGAGATCCTGACCGCGATCGCCCGGCATCCTTCCGCGGACGACCACCTGCTGACCATGCTGGCACGCAGCTCCAGCGCGGCCGTCCGTGAGGCGATCGCCCGCCACGCCGGGGCCCCGCTGGCCGCACTCGGCCTGCTGGCCAGCGACCCGGAAAGGGCCGTGCGGGAAGCCCTCGCAGCCCGCCCCCACCTGGCCGGTTCGCTGATCGCCACGCTGGCCCGAGATCCCGATCCGGTCATTCGCATCCGCTGGGCCCGGGATCTGCGGACCCCGGAGCCGACACGCCGCGAACTGGCCCTCGACCCCGACGAGCAGGTCCGGCTGGCCGTCCTCTCGAATCGCCGCTTGACCGGACCCGAGCTGACTCTCCTGGCCGAGGACCCCTCGCCGTCGATCCAGCTCGAGGTCGCTCGCCATCCCTTCACGGACGCACACGCCCTTTGCTCGCTCATCCGACGCGGCAATCCGGACGTCCGCGCCAGGGTTCTCGAACACCCGGCCCTCGTCCCGTCACTGATCGAGGAACTCGCGACGGACCCTGCCCCCGCGATCCGGACCGGGGTCGCCAGCCATCCTCTGGTCCGACCCGGCGTCCTCTTTGCTCTCTGCACGGATCCGTGTGTCGAGGTCCGCCTCGCGGTGGCTCGCTCTCGTCATCTCTCCGCGCCCACGCTGTCCCGGTTGGTTCAGGACCCCGAGTCCGACGTCCTCGCAATGGTCGCTCGCCATCCATCCCTGAGTACGCAGCATCTCGCCTCGCTGGCCGGGTGCGCGAATGCCGAGGTCCGGATCGCCGTGCTCGAACATCCCGAGACTCGCTGGGATGCTGCCTCACGCGCCCTCGATCAGTCGCCGGCACTCCCGCTGGACACGCTCGAACAGGTGGCTCGCCAGCGTACGACCTCGAGCGAAACCCTCGCTCGTCTGACGGCGGCGACGACGGCTCCCGAGCTGTGGAAGGCGATCGCCCGTAATCCGGCGACGGACGGGGATACGCTCACGCTGCTCTCCCGCTCCTTCGACGACGAGACGCGCTTGCTCGTGGCTCTCCATGCCTCGACGTCACCATCGACGCTCGCGCGACTCGCACGCGACGTCGACCCGCGGATCCGCCAGGCCGTGGCCGGCCATCCACACTGTCCAGCCGAGGCCCTGGCCGAGCTGGCGCGGGATTCCGAACGAGACGTCCGCTGGGAAGCCATCCACCATGCGGCTCTGGATGAGCCCTGCCTCCTGCAACTGGCCACCGACCCCGAGACGAGCCTGGAAACCTGCTGGGATCTCCTCGCGCGTCCGCGGCTGGGGACCTCCGTCATGCTGGCCCTGGTGGGACGCGGGG
>JBEIFE010000387.1:0-2655 GCA_040382575.1 Candidatus Sericytochromatia bacterium | reverse complement strand
GGAAACGACTCCTGTCTCGGAGCCGGTTCTCGAGCCGGATCCGGTATCCGAGCTGGAGACGGTATCCGATCTGGAGACGGCATCAGAGCCGGAGTCAGAACCCGAGCCGGATACATCACGAGAGCATGTTCCCGTTATCGAAATGGAGCCCGAGAGGGAGCCGGAGGTCGTGCAAGGGGCTGAAACTTTGCCCGGGGATTCTCTCGCTCTGGCCCGTCAAAGGGCTGCCAGCCGGCCACTGAGGCCCGGGCGGTGGAGGGAACTCGATGACGAGTTCCCTGACGCTCCGGCCTTCGACGATCTGGTGATGTCGGTACTCTCGGAGGTCCGCCGCCCGGAACGCTGATGGCATCAGTGGGACGGGTGGATTTCTTCGATCCATGCGAGCATCTTCTTGGCTGCCGGGAAATCCCCGCCGCGCCGCGTGATCGCATCTTCCAGGTTGCTGACGGCATCATGAAGTCCCTCGTGGCCGCCCATTTCGATGGCCTTGAGGAAGACGTCCCGGACCCCCTTCTCACCGAAGGTGAGCATCGCCAGGGCCAGGTTATAACGGCCCTGCGGAAGGTTCTTGGTTGCCCGGCAATAGCTCAGGGCCTGGGACTTGTTGCCCAGGAGGATGTGCAGCCAGCCGAGACCGATGATGACACGCGGATCGGTCGGCGCGTCCTTGCGAAGGCCATCGAACTCCGCGAGGCAAGTAGCGAGTTCGGTGCCCTGTTCGTAATGGTCAAGGGCAGCCTGGATGCGGTCCTCGACGGTGGAAGCAGTGGTCATGAGCGGTTCTCCGGAAAATGTGGACGGTCCGGGGACCATCGTGTATGCGCCACGAGGGACGCGGGGAACCACGCGATCGTACGCCGGGACGTTCCCGATGGCAAACCGAGGTCACCGTGGTGGTTCTCGGCGAGTCAGTTGCCACGTTCGGGTTGTCTCTGGTCCGGAACGGGCAATGTGAGGGTCTCGTGGACCCGGCCCGCCTTCGACGAGGTGTCGAGGCTTGCTCCGTGGAGTTGCAGGATCCTTTCATTGATGCACTGCGCGATGCCCAGCATCCCCAGCTCATCGATCACGGGTGCCTGCGCTTCCGGCCCACGGGGAGGTCTCGGCACCTCTCGTAGAGCAGCCGAGATCGTGCATCGCCACGTGCCGTTGCCCGCTGCCATCGTCACGTGGACGCTCTCCCCGGGGCGTGACCGCCGCATGGCATCTTCGAGCAAGTTGGTGAGGAGCAATTCCAGCAGGCGCCCATCGGCCGACGCGATGCACGATGGGGTGCGGGGATCGGAATCGATCGTCAGGTGACCTTGAGGATGGTGACGTGCGATGCGGGCAACCGTCACCCGGAGCAGTTCGCCGGGATCCAGCGTTTCAGGTTGATAGGCTTCCAGGTCGCTTTCGAAGCGCGTGTACTGGAGCAGGTTCTCGACGAGGTGCTCGAGGCGGTCGACGCTGGCGGCGATCGCAGCCAGATGAACTCCGCGATCACATTCCGGGCCCTCCACTCCCATCTCGGTGAAACCGCGAAGCTCCGTCAGGGGAGTCCTGAGCTCGTGAGAAAGAGCATCGAACAGGCGCTTGTGCAGTCGGTTCTGTTCGAGGCTGGCGTCGAGCGCCACGCGCGTCGAGGCTTCCCTGCTGGCCGCCTCCAGTCGGGAACGTTCAGCATCCATCCGACGCTGGACATTGACCATCGTCCCGCATCGGGCCTGTTTGCCCTCGTGTTCGATGGCCAGTTCCTGGATCTCGACCATCACGTGGGTTCCGTCGGGGCGCCAAACGCCGACCTGCTCGGGGGGATGGTCCCGGCGCGAGTCACGGTTCCTCGACGCGGCGATCTTCGGCTGGTCAGACGGGTCGAACGGTTCGAGGGCCGACATTTTCGCGAGTTCGGCCCCGGAACGACCGAAAATCTGGCAAGCGCTGGCATTGGCATGGATGATCCGGTCGTTCACGACCAGGTAGATGCCGACCAGGGTCTGGTCGAGCAGACCTTCCAGGAGCTGTCGTCGGACATCGACCTGCTTGGTTTTTCGATGCATCTTCAGGACCTGATCCAGGGTCGAGAGAAAAACGGAACCCTTCAAGGGGGAACTCAAACAGGCGTCCACATCCGGATGTCCGGTCAAGGCATCGGATTCCCCCTGTCCGCTCGGAACAAGGAGCACGACAGGGACCTGGATCGGGAGATGTCTCGACCGCAATCGGTGAATGAGGGATTCTTGCCGCTTGAAGGCCTCGATGTCGACCACGCAGACGTCGAATTCCCTCGCATCACCTTCCCCTTGCGTGGTCACGTCAAAATGGCCCCTGGTCCACTGCTGGATGGCCTCGAGATCCCCGGGGTGCGAGATAAGCGCGAGGAGTCGCGGCTCGTTCATCACCAAGATCCGTTTCCGAAAAACATGCTGAGCCCTCTGACCGGACCCAGGATTCGGACCCCGCCAGGGCCGAACTCCAGTTCCTGGACGGTCCGCTCGAATGACGACAGGCGTTTCTTGAGGACCAGCAGGAGTTTCCGCAACTCGAGCCTGCCATCGGCAGTAGGGGTGTCCCAGTGGCGTAAAAGAAGCACATTGTCGACCAGATAGCTGAAACGTTGGTCCGTCACGCTGGGAATCCTTCCCAGGGCCGAGACCTCGGTCGTGAGTATCG
>JBEIFE010000386.1:0-2661 GCA_040382575.1 Candidatus Sericytochromatia bacterium | reverse complement strand
GACTTCTTTCCCCCCACGGGGGATCTGGGTATTCCCGTGTATTATGTCAGTCCGGTCCAGTACGTCGAACTGCTGGTCAAGCCTGACCGTTTCCAGATCTGGGAGTGCCGGGGGGGAGAGCCGCAGAAGTGGCGGGGATGGCGCATGCTCCATGAGGAAGAGGCCTCCTTTTCGGCCCGGATTCCCATCCGGATGACGGCCGAGATCGATTGCTGGCGCGGAAGTCTGCTCTGCACGAGCCCGTCGAGTGCCCCCGTTTCGGTCCAGAGTCCCGTGATCGTCCCTCAGGCCCATCACCTGGCGCTCCGGGCCGCCAGCAGCCGCGTCCAGTTCGATGATGTCGTGATCGAGAGCCTCAGCGTCGACGGCGCCCCAGAAGCGAGTCCGTCAGCCGGATGAAGCCGTTCAGGCTGCCGGTGATGCCCTGGGTCAGGCCGATCAGGATGCGGGTTCCCAGATTTGCCCGTACCAGCCTGGTTCCAGCACGATCCATCGCCACGATGGCCCGGTCGATCTGCCGGGTCGTCTGGCCGAGCCCCTGTGTGACCTGCTGTTTGACCTTCTCGGAACCTTGCCCGAGAGCCGAGGTGCGGTAGGTGGCCTTGACCTCGAACCATGAACGCTCGAGTTCCCGCCAGAAGTCCGGGGGAGGTCCTGCACTCGGCTCTGCCTGCTGGATCGGAAGGGCTGCCTGGAATGTTGCCAGCATCTGGTCCAGGACCCGCGGATCCGCACGCTTGATCGCCGTCTGGAGAAAGAGGCAATGGCGGCGGGAGGTCGGACCATCGCCGTAGATGGCGATCGCCCCCGCCAGGGCCGTACCCTCTCGAGGCATGTAATACAGCGCCAGTTGCTGGAGAACCCGGCTCCTGCCATACATCACCTCGCTCGCATCGAGCAGGGCTGCCGGCGGCAACTCGTGCAGGACGGCCTCGAGGGCCGGATCGATCGTGCGGATGACGTGGCCTCCCGAGCTCCAGTCACCTTTCGGAAGCTCGTGCAGGCCGAGGGCCGAGCCCAGTGGGGTCTGGGAGAGATCCTTGGTGAAGCCGGCCTTCCAGACGATGCCATGGACCTCGAAGCTCATGACGCGCGAGCGCCGGGTACGACGCTGCACCAGGAGCGAATCGGGACCCTCGGTGCCTACACTCGCGCCCCCGAGGGGGGCCGTGGTCTTGCTTGCCCGGTCGAAAGCCGCCTGGACGTAAGGGTCGCCTGGCGCCATCGTATGGTCGAGGAGCTCCTCGACCGTGCGCGGCATCGGGACCGGTTCCGGAGTGACCGGAGTCGGCGATTCCTGCGCGGCCTGCGGTTTCTTGCGACGTGACTTGCGAGGCACCTGGGCCATGGCGAGTCCCCCGGGGATGCGATCAGCCTGCGGTCTGTCGGAGGTGACGTTTCACCGAGAGCAGGCTTCCGATCATGCCCATACCCATTCCGATGGCCAGCAGGACACCCAGCAGCAGCAGGAGTTCCAGATCGCCCGTCTGGATAGGCAGGAAAGGAAAGATTTCCTGAAGATGAGTCTGGACGAACGTGCGCCAGGCGAAGAGGATACCCGCCGTGATCAGGGTCCCACCAAGCCCGAAGAAGAGGCCTTCCAGCAGGAAGGGCAGGTGAATGAAGGTCGAACTCGCGCCGACGAGTTGCATGATCTCGATCTCGCGACGCCGGGCCTGGATGGCGAGACGGATGGTATTGCCCGTCACGGCAAGGGTGGCGATGAAGAGAATGCCCGTCACGGCAAGGCCGAGCAGCCGGGTGAAACGCGCTACCTGCTCGATCTTGGCCAGGAGATCCTGGCCATAGCGGATGTCTTCCACGCCGTCCAGCGCGGCGATCTGTTCCGCCACCTTCGGGGCTTCCGAGGGGGTATCGACCTTGACTCGCAGGGTATCGGGAAGGGGATTCTCGACCAGTTCGCGGAAATCGTATTCCTGCCCGAGCTCGCTCTGCAACTGTCTCCAGGCCTCGTCTCGAGAGACCATGTTGACTTCCTGGACCCCTGGTAAGTCACGGACGTTCCGGGCCGTGGAGCCCGCGTCAGCCTCGACGTCGAGGAAGACCATCAACTCGATACGCGAACCGATCGCCGTAGCGACGTCGTTGAGTTCTTCGGACAGCATCCAGAAGCCGCCGAGGATGGACAGTGAGACGGACATGGTCACGATGACCACCCAGCTCATCCAGAGCGAGCGCGAGACCGAGACGAGGGCTTCTTCCCAGACGAAGCCCAGCTGGCGCAACCGACGCTTAATTGACTCCAACGGAGTAGACCCCCTTGGCCTGATCCATGACGATCCGACCGTTGTCGATGGTGACGACTCGACGCCGCATGTTGTCCACGACGAGTTTGTTATGCGTGGTGCAGACGACGGTGGTGCCGTGCATGTTGATCTTGGTGAGCAGTCGCATGATTTCCCAGGACGTCTCGGGATCGAGGTTGCCGGTCGGTTCATCCGCCAGGAGCAGGGGGGGCGTGTTGACGATGGCACGTGCCAGACACACCCGTTGCTGCTGGCCTCCCGAGAGTTCGTGGGGAAGCACGTCACCGTACTCGCGCAGGCCAACGAGTTCGAGAGCGGATTTGACTCGCTTCTGGATGTCCTCCCGCGACGTTCCCAGGATCTTGAGGGCGAAGGCCACGTTCTCGAAGACGGT
>JBEIFE010000385.1:0-2672 GCA_040382575.1 Candidatus Sericytochromatia bacterium | reverse complement strand
TCCGTCGCATGACGGCCCGTGTCGAGCAGGATCTGCGCTTGCCCCTGCAGGAGGGCACCCGGACCCGCCTGATGCTCCAGCCCGACCCCATCGGCAAGGAGACCGTCGTCTTGCTCCACGGCTGGTCGGCCGGCACGTACCAGTTCGACGAACTGGCGCCGCAGGTCTTCGCCCAGGGCAAGAACGTGTACATCCCGCGGCTCGAGGGTCACGGATTCCAGTCGGCTGCCGGGGTGGCCGATGCGTCTCACATGGTCAAACCCTGGGAACGCGATCGCTACCCGCGCTTCGCCGAGCAGGTCTATCAGGAGGTGAAGGGTCTCGGACCCATCCAGCTCGTGGGATTGAGTGGCGGGGCCAACGTGGCCCTCGACATCGCGTCCCGCCACCCTGACGTCAAGGGCGTGGTGGCGATGGCGCCTTACCTCGGGACCCAGGATGCCCGCGCGAATGCGGCGCATCACGTCTTCGCCAGCCTCGATCGCGTCTCGTTCGGTCAGGCGAGCCGCGTCCTGCAGGCCATCCCGCATAGCTGGGGCAAGGGCCCCATCGACGGTCCCGGGCACTGGGACCACACCGCTGGCGGGATCTACGCCCTCTCGACCTACGGTCGTCAGGTGGTGCGGAATCTCGAGGGCGTCCAGGTGCCCATCCAGTTCATCACCTCGCGGGCCGATGAAGCCGCCAGCCGCCAGCAGGTCTTCCGCGCCTTCGACAACGCCGGTGGCGCTCGCCTGCACGGGTGGCATGACTTCGAGACCGTCACGCACGCCATGGTCAGCAAGCGCAACAATCCCGACCAGGCCTCGATCGACGTGCTCACCCGTATCACGCTGGATTTCCTGGAATCCGGCAAGCGTGTCGGGAAGAGGCCCTCGCCTTGATCGCGATGCTGGTCCGGAATGTGGATGCATCCTCCAGGAGGCCTGTCTTGAATCGATTCCGTTTGCTGTCTCGTGCATCGTCCCTCGCATGCCTGCTCGTGGCAGGCTGTGGGGCCGCTCCGGCGACCTCACCTCGTGACCTCACGCTGCAGGCAGGCCAGGGTTCTCCCGTCCGGCCCGATCCTCGGACGCAAGTCCCGCCCCAGGGGGCTCGCGATCCACGCATTGCCACTTTGCTCGAGGCCGTCGCCCGTACTCACGCCTCCACGCGTAACGTCACCTTCACCATCCAATCCAGCGGCATCGAGGAGAAGACCGGTAAACCGGCTCGCAACGAGGGACGCCTCACCATCGAGATGCCCTCGCGCATCGCTTGCCAGATCACGGACTCGAGCGATACCAAGGCGATCGGTACCCGGATGGTCTGGTCCGGTGGCAAGCAGATGTCCGTGCATACGAAATTCATGGGCTTATGGCTCAAGGTCCAGGTGGATGTTCACGACGCGCGTGCGGCTGACTGCCGCGGTTACTTCCTGGACGAGGTGAGCTATCCGATGGCCGTCCAGACCTTGCTCGACCCGCGCAACCAGGTCACGTGGCTCGGCATGCAGCCCGTCGATGGTCGCCCCTGTGCGATGCTTGGCGTCGTCTCTCCGCGCAGTCTTCGCGGCATCCGGCGCGAGGTCTTCGCGGTCGACACCACCACGGGGGCGCACGTGCAGCGCGAGATGTTCGATGCCTCGGATCGTTCCGTCCTGCGCATCCAGCTCCGCAACCTGCGCCTGAACCCCCCGCTTCCCTCGAATGCCTTCACCCTCGACTGAGGCCCTCTCGTCTCGAACGCTTTTGGACAGTGTTTTGACGGCTTGATAATGCTCTGTTAACCTTCCTGATCGGGGCGTCGTGCTGGCGTCCGTGGATCCAGGGGGCTATCCATCTTGCGCCCATTCTCGTTTCGTTCCGGCCTGCTTGCCTGTGCGGTCGTGACCTTCCTGGTGGCCTGCGGGGCCCCTTCCGGAATGGCTCCCGTGGCACCGGTCGATCCCTTGCCGTCTCCTGGCGCCTTGCCCGTACCCCTGCCCATCCAGGGCCGTGTGGATGTCCTCTCGCGGCAGGTGCTGGAGGGGATGGCGGCCCGGGTCCAGGCGACCCGGACGTGGCAAGCTCGCGTCGTCTCCGAACTGCTGGAACCCTCGGGTGATCTCGATCATCTCGTGTACGACGTGGCCTATGCGCGGCCGGGTTTCCTTTCGAGTGAGGTTCGCGAGGCGCGAAATCGCGGGCTGGTGGGATCGCATTTCGTCTTCGATGGCAAGAATCGAGTCGATCTCGAGACACGCCTGTTCGGCTGGATCCCGCTGCGGTTTTCGTTACCGTGTACCGATCCACGCCTCCTGGATGCCCGCGGCCGGAGCATCCGGGACAACAGCACGGAGGCCCTCATCTCCTTGCTCCTGGATCCCTCCACGTCGGTGGTTCACCGCGGAGAGCGGGCTTTCGACGGCGACGTGCTGGACCTGCTCGAGGTGCGCGGCTCCCGCTCGGGACCTGCCATCGATCACGAGCTCGTTGGCATCTCGCGCTCCATGCGGGTTCCCCGTTCCCGGCACGGGCTCGATCCGCGGGGTCGCCGCATCCTGCGCATGGAGCTGCACCGGATGGTTCTGAATCCGGTGCTACCGCCCGACACCTTCACGATCCGTTGAGCGGTTCCACGTCGTCCACCACGAGCACCGGCTGACCCTGCTCGTCCCCGACGCGGCCGCTGAAGAGACGTTCCCCGCCTCG
>JBEIFE010000384.1:0-2684 GCA_040382575.1 Candidatus Sericytochromatia bacterium | reverse complement strand
CGTCTGGCGTGGTCCCATGCTGGCCGGAGTCCTCCAGCAGTTCATCCGGGATGTGGCTTGGGGTGAACTCGACTACCTGCTCATCGATCTACCTCCCGGAACGGGGGATATCCCCCTTTCCCTGGCCCAGCAGTTGCCGCTGACGGGGGTCGCGGTGGTGGTCACTCCCCAGCTGGTGGCCCAGCAGATAGGCCTCAAGACCCTCCGGATGTTCGAGATGGTTCCCACGCCCGTGCCGGTGCTCGGGATCATCGAGAACATGAGTCATTTCGTCTGTCCGTCGTGTCAGCACGAGACGGCCATCTTTGACGAGGGGGGCGGCCGCGAGGTGGCCGTCCGTCAGGGTGTGCCCTTTCTGGGAGGGGTGCCCCTCGATGCGGGAATCCGTCAGAGCGGCGACCAGGGATCGCCCATCGTCGTCTCGGCTCCGGAGTCCCCCCAGGCGGAAGCTTTCCGGGTGATCACGCGACATCTCGCAGGTCAGATCTCCATCCGTCACTTCGCGCTCGAGGAGACCGGTGGTCGCCATCTCACCCACGTTCCCGAGGTTCCGGGCCATCGGCCGCTCGCCGTCGGGTCCGCTCCCGTCAGGGCTGAGGGTCACGTTCACGTTCACGGTCCCGGTTGTTCACATGACCACGCACCTGAGACGGGCGAAAGCGAAACACGACCCGATGTTCCGCGCGAGAAACGGTCGCCATTTCAGGCCATCGGCCAGTTTCTGAAGCGGTCTTGATCGTGCGCATCCGCGATCGCCAGATCGAGGAACTGGACGTCCTCATGGGCGTTCTGGAGCATGTTCTGGACCAGGATCGAGACTTTGACCGGACCCAGGTGCATCCCGATGGAGCGCTCAATTCCACGCAGATCCAGGTCTTCCGTTACGTGGCGCTCCATCCAGGTTGTACGGTCGGTTCGATCGCCTCGGGCACGGGTATCAGTCAGGCCTCGTCCACGAAGTCGGTCGATCGTCTCGTCCATCTCGGCTGGGTGGACCGACGAGAGGGGGACACCGACCGCCGGCTTGCCCTCATGACCCTCACGGACGACGGGGCCAAGGTCTGGCAGGAGCGTGAGAATCGCGAGCGTACGCGCTGGGAGCGGATCGTGTCTCACATGGGACCAGGCGAACTCCGGAGTCTGCTCAAGGGGCTCAGAGGATTGCTGGGAGTCCGCCTTGCCCAGGACCCGGCGCGTATCGCGGAAGCATGTCGTCACTGCGGCCCGGGTTGTCACGATGATTGCGTCGTGTTTCAGGCCCATCTGGCGATCCACGGGACGCCCATCCCGTCTCCCTGATCCTCGCCCGTCCTTCCGCTCAGGTCGTGGAATCCCCGTTCATTCAGGGAGTGGTGGTTGTATTGGGCAATCGATGCAGATATGCTGGTGATCGGGCGTATGTCGTCGCCCATCGTTTCCGGGTGGATGGGGGCACATGCAATCTGACATCCTGCTCATCAGCAATGCCCCCGGTGAAGTCAATGCCTGGTTGAAACCGGTACTCCGCCAGTTGCGCGGAGATTTCCCGGGCGCTCGCCTGACGGTTCTGCTCGTGCCTTGCCCTTATGCCAGCGGTGAGGAACGTCGCATCATCGAGAACTGGAATCTGGGTGTCCAGGTCTGGGAGCCGCGTGAAACCGTCCGATTCCTCCTCGGCGGTGCAAGTCCCGTGTCCGTCTCCTGGCGGGACTTCGGCGTCGTGCTTTTTCTGGGGGGCGATCAGTTCTTCGGCGTGCTGGCCAGCCGGCGCACGGGCTATCCTTTGCTCACCTATACCGAGACCACGGGACGCTGGGCCAGCTGGGTCGATCGCTTCCTGGTTGCCGACCGTAAGGTCCTGCTGGACCTCCGTCGCAAGCGTGTGAGTCCGCGCAAGCTGTCCGTCGTGGGCAACCTGATGGTCGATGCCGTCCGGCCTACTTACGACACCCTGGAAGTCCGGCAGAAGCTCGGATTTGCACGCGATGCCCGAGTCGTCAGCTTGCTTCCCGGCAGCAAGCCCTTCAAGGTCAAGTACATGACGCCGATGCTGCTTCGCACGGCCGAGATCATGACCGAGCGTGACCCGTCCCTCCAGTTTGTCCTGACGCTGTCGCCGTTCACCCCCGTCAGTTTGCTCGAAGAGGTCCTCTCAGATCGCAGACTGCATCGGATCATCGGTGGCTGTGGCGGACGCCTCATGAAGCTCCAGGATCGTCATTACATTCTCACGGGCGGTGGAACCCAGATCCGGGTCGTTGGCCCCGAGTTTCACTATCCGAGCCTGGCGATCGCCGACCTTGCACTCACCGTTCCGGGAACCAACACCGCCGAACTCGCGATTCTCGGGGTCCCCATGCTCGTGCTGTTACCTCTCAACAAGCCCGAGGAAATTCCCATCGATGGTTTGCTGGAGCATATCGGTCGCATCCCCGTCATCGGGAAGCGCATCAAGCGTGCCGCGGTGAAGACTCTGGCCTCTCGGCAACGGTTTCTCGCGATCCCGAACGGCCGTGCCGAGCGGCTGGTCACTCCCGAGATGCGCGGTCATCTCACCCCGGATCAGGTTGCCGAGGCGGCTTCTGCCTTGCTCGAGGATGAAGGGCGTCGCCGGCAGATCCGGTTGGCCTTGCACGAGACCATGGGGTACCCGGGTGCCGCGACGGCCATCTCGCTCATCGTACGCGAGACCCTGGCCAGTGCCG
>JBEIFE010000383.1:0-2685 GCA_040382575.1 Candidatus Sericytochromatia bacterium | reverse complement strand
GCTCACCTTCCAGGTCCAGCAGGCATGCCCTGAAGAAGGTGAAGTGCCCGGGATCGAAATCAGCGGACGAGAGCCAGGATGGTTCGATGATGACCAGCGGCAGAAGTCGTCCGCGCAGGGCTGCTTCCACGAGTGGACGGTGGTCCCGGACCCGGAGATCGCGCTTGAACCAGACGACCTCGACGGCGGATTCGGCAGACATGGGGGTGAGCCTTTCCAGGGGTGCAAGGGGACGAGCACCCGGGTAGATCCATGGTGGCACGGCAACTCACGCGAAGGGGAGAGACGCGATGCGAAAATGGTTCACCGGAGGCATCGGCAAGTCCCTGTTGATGGGGCTCACGGCGCTGCTCCCTTTTCATGCTGGATCTGCGCAGGCCAATGAACGGCCTTTCGATGCGTTTCACCTGGGCATCGAGGTCGGTCCTGTCTGGCTTGGACAGAACGATGGTCGCTACGGGAAAGACGGGACGTCCTATTCCGCGAGGACCGTGGGCCAGGACCAGACGCTTTTCCTATCTCAGCGCCTGACGGGAGAGGCTCGATGGGGAGACGTTCACCGCCTCATCCTCTTGGTGGCTCCCCTCGATGTCACCACTCGCACGCGCCTGGACAGAGAGGTGAAGTTCCGGGACACGGTCTTCCCTGCCGGGACGGTCGTGGATTCCCGCTACCTGTTCGATGGTTTTCGTCTTTCTTATCTGCGCGAGGTCTCGCGATGGGATGGCGGTTCCTGGGAACTCGGGGCATCCGCCCAGATCCGCAACGCCGAGGTCTCGTTCGTGGATGTTCCCGGGACTCGGTACGAGGCCGAACGGGACATCGGCTTCGTGCCCATTCTCAAAACGCGCTGGCGGCAGGAGCTCCCCACCGGAGGGACCTTCGTGCTCGACCTCGACGCGCTGGGTGCAGCCGGAATCCCGCAGTTTCAGGGGGGAATCCTCGATGGGGCGGCACGTATCCATCTGCCCTTGTCGCGTGACCTCGAGACCTTTCTGCGGATCCGCTATCTGACGGGAGGGGCGAAGGTACCCGACAGGGCCATCGAGAACTGGGGGCAATACCTGACACTTGCCACGGGGCTCGTGATGAAGTGGGGAAATCCGGGAACTCATGAAGGTCATGAGTGAAATCGTGTCAACTTTTGTCGTATGATGGCGCCATACAATCGTTTTGACCGGTTCGCGTGGAGGGTGACATGAAGATGCCGGAAGTCAACAGTGCCTTGCCTGTCGTGCTCGTCGTCGATGATGAGCCAGACATCCTGGAAAACCTGTCCGAGTGGCTCTCCGATTCGGGATATGCGACCCTGACGGCCGCGAACGGCAACGAGGCGCTGGCGATCGCCAAGCGTCATAATGTCGATGTCGTGGTGACGGATCTCAACATGCCTCGGCTTTCCGGGTTACATCTGTTGACCCTCATCAAGGAGGTCAACGCCGACATCGAGGTGATCTTCCTGACGGGCCAGGGCACCCTGAACGATGCCGTGGAGGCCCTGCGCCAGGGGAAAGCCTTCGATTTCTTCACCAAGCCGCTCCAGGATCTCGAGACGCTCAATCTGTCCATCGAGAAGGCGTTGCTCAAGAAGAATCGTGCCGTGCCCCAGGAAGCTCCCCGTCCTTCCACTCCTTCCGCCACCCCCGAGATGCACGACATCGCGCGCGGTCTCACCTCGCGTGATCGGGACCTGGTCCAGTTGCTGGCCCAGGGCTACCGGGCACGCGAGATCGCTGACAAGCTGTCACTCAGCGAGAACACCGTGCGCAATCTCCTGAGTCAGCTCTATGGCAAGCTGAAGGTGGCTGACCGAACCCAGGCGGCCCTGTTCTGCCGGGAACCCGGCTTCCTCGCGCTGATCGGCTGATCATCCGTGGCGAACCCGCGGCAGGATCCGGTCGACGGGGAGATCACCACCCTCCTCCGCCCCCTCCTGTTCCACGCGATCGTCCCGCTCGCGGTGATCGTGGTCCTGGGGGCGCTTGTCGGCTGGCAAACGTGGCGGGTTCACGACGTGTCGATGCGCGTGGGCAACAGCCTGCAGGCCATCAAGCAGATCCATACGGCAGTATCGTGGATCGACAAGGCCGGCGCGGATGAGGTCGCGCTCCTCATCACCCATCAGTTCGGCTACGGTCTCAGTCTGAGAGACGACCTTGATCAGGCCCGGAGGGCCGTCGGTCGCATGGGTGGGCAGAGTTCCGTCGTCCACGATCAGCAGGCCCTGCAGGCCTCCCTGTTCCAGTTGCTGAGACAGTGGTCGTCCCAGGTCGATCGACTGGGAGTACCCGGTCCGGGAGCCCAGGATGCCGCTCTGCGATCCTCGCGGGTCCGGACCGAGCTCCGGACGCTTCTGAACCAGGTCATCTCGAGTGAGCATTCCCACCTCAATCAGATCCAGGGAAGCTTCGTCACGGAGTCCCAGATCCAGGGGCCCATTGCGGTCTCACTGCTCCTCGTCGGGATCTTCTTCTTTTTCGGGAGTTCGCTCAGGCGCTTCTTGATCCTCGATAACGCCTACCGGAAGCACCTCGCCCGGCTCGAACAACTCACGGCTGCCGAGGCCATCAAGGACGAGTTTCTGGACATGGTCTCGCATGAATTGCGGACGCCCATCCAGGTCATCACGAGTTCTGCCGCGCTGATCAAGCGCAAGTTGATCGGGCATCCGGCAGGACAATCGTG
>JBEIFE010000382.1:0-2692 GCA_040382575.1 Candidatus Sericytochromatia bacterium | reverse complement strand
CAGGACCCGGCCTCTCCGGTGGAGACGGGGCACGTCCGCCTGGCCATCCGCTGGCCGGCGAATGCCCGGGCGGTCCAGCTGATCCCGGACAGCACCCGCGTCGTGGATCTCCGGGTCGTTCAGGGTGAGCAGACGATCGCCACGGCCTCGCTGCGGTTCCCCGAGAGCGAGGTGGTGCTCGGGCCTGTCCCGACGGGAACGAGCCGCCTCGAGGCCCAGGCGTTCGCCCCTCCCATTCCACCGGAGCCGGCGCAGACATTGGTCGCGACGGGCTCGGTCGAGGTGAAGATTCTGCCCAACGTCAACGTGAATGCGGCCCTGACCCTCGATCCGACCCGGGTCCCGGTCCTCAACTGGCTGGAACCCGCTGAAGGACCGGCTGGAGGCTCCGTGATTCTCCGGGGCCGCCTCCTGAAAGCCCCCTCTGACGGACAGACCTCCGTGTTCATCAACGGCACGCCGCTGGCTTCCAGCAGCTACTCGGTCTTCAACGAGAGTCTGACGATCACGGAAATGCCCGCACTCGGGGACACGCTGACGCTGCGCCTCGTCGTCGACGGCGTGGCCGGAAACAGGACCCTCACCTACCGGGTGGTCCAGGTCCGGGGTCTCAAGCTGAGTCCTGCCGTGCTCCGGCTGACACGCGTTCCCGATTCGGATCAGTATGCCGGCAGCTTCGATGTCTTGGCGTACCGGGACGACGCCCGGAACAACCCCATCGAGCTTCCGGTCGGACTGGAACCGGAAATCGTCGACGAGGATCCGCGCCCGATGCCACCAGCGGGCGCCTCGGTCTTCTCGCGGAACGGCACCACCGTGTTTGCGAGCGGAACGACACCGGCCACGGCCACGGTCATGGTCAAGTACGGCGACGTCGAGGCGACGGCCTCGGTCGTGTATGACCCGAGCTAGGTGAGCGCGATGATGGGCCGTGGGTATCCGGGCAAGATCGGGGGGGCACTCGTGCTGTCCCTCTCGGCGTGCGTCAGCGTGCATCCCCGGCCAGTCGAGTCCGATCGGCTATCCGGTCAGGTGCGGTTCCCGGTCCGTCAGGTCCAGGCGGCCTTTCAGGAAGTGGCAGAATCGGCGACCGTCTCCCTGATCGAGCCGGTGAGCGGCCAGACCCGGACCACGACCTTCACGGATGCCCGTGGACGATTCTCGCTGGGGTTCGGCGGGATCACGCTGCCGGACCAATTTTACTACCTCGAGGCCGTGAAAGGTCTCGATTCGCACCGCATCGGGAACGACGCCGCGCGCGTACGCACCTTGCTGAAACGCGAGAAGGGACAGTGGAGCTCGCTGACGGGTCTGTCCTCGACGGCCCCCGTCGGACTCGGCCTGGGCACGACGGCGCTCTGCATCATCGCGAGCCTGCGTCCTCAGGGACTCTCGCTGAACACCTTGCTCGGCACCCTCGCGCTCGACGGCAACGACACGTTCAATGCCAGCGGCACGGGCATCACGCAGGCAGACTTCAGCCGGGTACGGGAGCTCGCCAACCAGGCCCTCCTGCGAGATTACGACCCTTTCGACTCCATCCAGATGGTGACCGGAACCTTCCAGGTCAAACCCGGTATTCTCGGCGTCCCGCCGACGATCTCGCTCGTGCAACCCGCCCTGGCCGCGGTGGGTGGCCGGATCACGCTGGTCGGAAACGGATTCGAGCCGTCCCTGACCTCGAACACGGTCCGCTTCAGCCCGGGAGTCGCGGCCACGGTGGTATCTGCCACGAGCAACCGGATCGAGGTCGTCGTCCCCTCGGGGGCCACCACCGGGGACCTCGTGCTCGATTCGGGCCTGCAGCGCGCCACCGCTTCTTTCGCCTTGATACCCCTGCTTGACGGGAGGATGAGCCCATGAACCCACCGGACCGCACGAACTGGTTCCAGACCCTGGGCTGGCTGGGGGTGATGGCCTGGCTCTCACTCGTCGGATGTCTGGGTCCCGTGCCCTCGCAACCGCGCACGGGCCCGGCCGTGGCGTCCGCCGCACGCACCGTCGTCGTGCCCGTCACGGGCCGCGTCGACTGGTCCGGGACGCGAGCCGTTCAGGCCGCGCCCTCGGACGTCGTGGGGGCCGCCACCGTGAGCTTCATCGAGCTATCGGGCAACACGACGGTCGTCACGGGCCGGACGGATGCCGCCGGGGCGTTCTCGCTGAACCTCGGATCCTTCACCCCCGCAACCGGGGGCGTCTACTTGCTCGAAGCCGTCAAGGGACTCTCGGGGCAGGCCCCGGGGAAGGATGCCGCCCGGTTCCGCACCTACGTCAACTGGACGGGCAGTGGCTGGACCAGCATGACGGCCGGCACGACGGCCGGTCCGCACGTGATCAACGCGCTGACCACCGCCCTCGCGATCCAGTCGGCGCTCGACCCGACCAACGTGGCCCCGGCCAACACCATCAACAAGGTCAACGTCTCGACCTCGCCGCCAAGCCTGCGCGCCACGCCGGTCTACACCAACCACCCCGACACCGAGACCTTGCAACTGTCGGCTGACCTGCTCACGTACCTGGGTGCCGACATCGATCCGGTGGCCTCGGTGCCGGCCATCCTGCCCTCGCTCGCGTCGTTCACGCCGGCTCAGGGACCGACGAACTCGCTCGTCCGGATCGAGGGACGCGGCTTCAGCCCCGTGCCCTCGGGCAATTCCGTGACGGTGGGCGGGGCGCAGGCCCAGGTGCTGGT
>JBEIFE010000381.1:0-2703 GCA_040382575.1 Candidatus Sericytochromatia bacterium | reverse complement strand
GATCCAGGCGGGGATCGATCGGGGCAGCCATCGTCGGCGTCATGGCGCGTTCCTCCATCCGGTCATTGTAACGCACTGCAAGGAGGCTCGCACGGGTCAAACTCCAACGCCGACGAGGCCATTCGTTCGACAGGAGGCCTTTCTCGGGTATCATGATAAAAGCCCGACGTATCCTCAAAGGAGAGGTTATGTTTCCCATTCAGTCACCACGACGCGGTGCAGACGGGGGCAGCAGCGGTTCGGCCGCCTGCTCTCTGATGGGGGTTCCCTTCGATCTGGGGGGACCTGCCAGAGGATCATCGCTCGCCCCCCGCGCGATGCGTCTCGCCGGCCTCGCCGAACGCTTGCAGGCCCTCGGCATTCGTTTCACCGATCTCGGTGATGTTCCCGTACCCGACAATCCCTCACCAGGACACCCGTCCCTCCGTAACCTCGAGGCCGTCACGGCGATGTCGCTGGCAGCTTTCGAAAGGGCCGGCGCGGCCAACCTCGATGAGGGCCCCCTCGTCACCGTGGGGGGAGACCACAGCATCGCCATCGGCTCGGTCGCCGCGAGCGCCGCCTGGTGTCATGCCCGGGGTGGGGACCTGGGACTCGTCTGGATCGATGCCCACGGAGACTTCAACACGGCGAATACCACCCTGAGTGGCAACATTCATGGGATGCCTTTCGCGATCGCCGTGGGACTGGGAGAACCCAGCCTGACGGGCCTCGGTGGGTTCTGTCCGAAGGTTCGTCCGGAGCATGCTGTGCTCATCGGTGCGCGAGACCTGGACGACGATGAGGCCTCGCTCATCCGGAACACTGGCATCCGGGTGATCTCGTCCGACGAGGTGCGGACCAGAGGCCTCCAGGCCGTTCTCGACGAGGTGCTCCCCCCCCTTCTCGCCCGGACCACGGGTTTGCATGTCAGTCTGGACGTCGATGCGATCGACCCGGATGAAGTGCCGGCCGTGGGCACACCCGTACCTCTCGGCATGACGGTTTCAGATATGCGACGAGCCGTCGAGGTGATCGCGCGTACCGGGAAGCTGCTGGCTCTCGACCTGGTGGAGATCGATCCACTCCGGGATGTGGCAGGCCGCAGCCTCCAGGTCGGCCAGGATCTCGTGGTGGCCATGCTGGTGCCCGATCGGCCTGCTGCCTGATCCAGCCTGACAGACCTTGTGTCAAAGCCCACTCCCCGGCATGCTGTTTTTCCGGAAACCCGCTTCACGGCGTGGTTTTGCGGGTATACATAACGTGTCGATTCACCGCGCAGGGGGGAGGGCGTCCCCATGGATTTTCGACGCATTCACGCACAGCGGCAGGCTGAACTCGATGAAGTGCTGCTCAAGTCGCTTCACGAGGAGCAGGCCAAGCTCACATCCCGGTTGAAAACCATCCGCCACGAGATGGATGGGATGCTCCGGGTGATCGAGCAATACCGTTCCCACATCCAGGACCAGGAGAGGGTTGCCCAGGAACTCGAGCAAGCACTCGTGCGGCTGGAGTCCCAGGAGCGGGAGATCCGTCAGGACCAGGAACGCTGGTCCGGTAAGCTGGCCGGTTGAACCTGACGACCATGGATATCGGCCACGTTGGACCGGAAGGGAATCACGAATCCGCGGATTCGCTGGGGAGGCTCGTCGTGTTGACGAAGGCTTCCCCGCAGTCCACGTAGAAGACGGCGCCTGGCACGTAGTGAAGCCCCGCCACTTTTCCGACCTGCGTGGGCCCCTGCTTGTCGAAGGCCTCGATGATGGCCCTGATCGCCTTGGCATCGAGATCCCCACCAAAGAGCCCGACCAGCGGATTCATGGCCGTCGCCTTGACGCTTTGCTCATCCAGTGCCACCCAGATCTTGCCGTCGCCATCCAGGCGTACGGTCATGTCGAACGTGAGTTGGATGTCGTGAATCTGGTAGCGCACCCGCCCGGCGATCCGGATCCGATCCTGTTCGCTTCTCGCGCGCAGATCATCAGGAACTTTTTTATCCAGCGAGCGGGTGAACTCACCCTGGACCGTCTGCAAGACCTGTCGCCTGAGTTCAGCGCGTTCGGTCTCGACCTCGGTTTCGGCTCCCGGGGTGCTTTCGAGGCCGAGATAGTCATTGATGATGGCGACGGCAGCCTCGGGGTGCTGCTTCTTCACCCAGGTCACGAAAGGATGGTTGAGGATGCTGCGTCCCGACTGCTGAGCTCCTGCGGTGGTCGTTGGAGAACCCTGCAGCGCGTTGGCCTGGCGCGACGGAAGCGTGCTCGACATCGCGGACACTGCCACCACAGGCGCCCGCGACCCGCACCCGGTCAACTGGGTGCTGATGGCGATCAACGAGATCATCCTGGCAATCTGGCGCATCGTGACTTTCCCCCGTCCTCGATTCCCCGAGCAATCTATCGCCGGACCGACACCCGATCCGATAAAGAACCGTTCATCTTCCGTTTAAAAATGGCTGGAAGTCCGGTTGTGACTGGTATCCTGGCTGACATCGTGCGAGAGCGGGTACGCTGATCATCGGGGGGATGCCGCGTGGCGCGTGTCGCTGGAACCGGAACCTTACACCAACGACTCATCCTGGCCTCGCTGAGTGCCGGGATCTTCCTCGCGTTCCTGGATGATCTTCCCGTTCGCGCCGGGGAAGACGCGAAACCGGGGCCCCCGGAACGCCGAGGTGCCAGTGTCTTCGTGTTCGGGCAGGACGCCTTTCTGCTGGGCGGTCAG
>JBEIFE010000380.1:0-2704 GCA_040382575.1 Candidatus Sericytochromatia bacterium | reverse complement strand
GCACTGGATGAGTTTCAGTATTTCAGTCGCAAGGTTCTGCAGGAGTTCCTGTCACACTTCCAGGCCGTCGTGGACGACCTGACGCGAGATGCCGAACTCGTCACGGGCGGACTCGTCGTGCTCGGGTCTCTTCACGCCGAACTGACGGCCTTGCTCGATGATCGTGACACCCCCCTGTATAACCGGACTACCGACGTGATCGAGTTGCCGCATCTGGATGTGGCGTCCCTGCTGGATATGCTGGATGCGCACGCCGACCCGTCACCCGAGCGTCTGCTTTTCCTCTGGAATCTGTTCGAAGGCGTGCCGAAGTTTTACAGAGATTGTTTCGAGCACGGTGTGCTCGGGTCGGACCGTCGAACGCTCCTGGCCAGGATGTTTTTCGGAGCCTCTTCCCCGCTTCGCTCGGAAGCGGACAACTGGTTTCTGAGCGAGTTACGCGGCCGGTACGATGTCATTCTCAAGTACATCGCGCGCAATCCGGGGTGCCTCTACGGTGATCTCGAGGCTCATGTCCGGGAAACCAGTCCCGAGACCTCGGAGCAGGTGGGCGCCTACCTGCGCATCCTGACCGATCGTTACCAGCTGATCGAGCGATTGCTCCCCGTGTTCGCCAAAACCACGTCCCGAACGGGTCGGTACCACATCCGGGACAACTTTCTCAGAAGCTGGCTGTCGGCCCTGCAAGGGTCCGTTTCCGCCATCCAGTTCAGGCCGGAACGTATCCTGGTCGAACAGGCTGACGCTCGGCTCGCGGAAGCCGAGGGGCACGCTTTCGAGCGCCTCGTTGCCAGGCTCTACGGTGAGCGGAGCCGTGCCGGTGTGGGGGATTTCAACATGACCCGGCAGATCGGTGGCTTCTGGGACAGGAAGGGCATCGAGATCGATCTCGTGGCGCTCGATGAAGAACAAAAGCACATCCGTTTTGTCACGTGCAAGCGCAGTCCGTCTGAACTGTCCGGTGAGCCTTCACGTCTCGATGGCCATGTCGCCCGATTTCTCGCCAGCCACGCTCACCTGACTTCGTGGAAGCAGGAGCGTGTCGCCTGTGCTCCCCGGATCGATCTCGAGTTGCGAAGAAGGCTGGGCAAGCAAGGCTTGCTGGTCCAGGATCTCACGGATCTGACATCGCCGTTGCGGTCGTTTTCCGGATAGCGACATGCTATAATGATGACGAGATGGAGGTTGGTACATGAATCATCCGTCATCCGGCCCGGATCTATTGCTCAGAATCACGGGGCCTGCGACCGATCAGCACACGGTGCCGGTCGAAGTCCTCACGAAGCTTCTCGATGGCATGCAACAGCTGGCACACCTGATGGGAGCCGTCAGCAGCGGGGTGTCCATCAGGCGCCGCTTCAAGCCATCCGAGGAACTTCGCCGGGAGTCCATGCTGGTTTGCAAGATCCCCGTGGCAGGCAGTTACACGATCCCGATGAGTGCCCCGCCGGGTCATGAGCAGCTCATGGATTCGCTGCTTCAACTTCTCGATGTCGTCACGAGCGCCAGACGTGATTTACTTGACAGGCTCCTCCCCGATTCCGCCTTGCGAGATCGAGCCTTGCTGGAAATGAAGAAGTTCTTTCCGAAGGCAGGCGATAGCTGGGGATTCGCACTCGGTAAACGAGGTGCCAGAGAGGTCTGCATCGATACCCGAGACATCAGGACCATCGAGCGATGATTATTGGATGTCAAGCAGATCGAAGCTGTCGATCTTTCTCCGATCGTACTCGAGCATCTCCAGCAAGGGGACCGTGCTTTCAGGTTGCACCCCCCGCTACGGATGTTCCCGCAGCTCGATGAATCGCAGCAATTTCTCGAAGGTCGGGATAATGACCTGGACCTGGTCGTCTATGCCCGGAATCGGGAACAACTGGTAGACGAGCTGGTCGAGAACCTGGTTCTGCTCTGGGACGAATATGCGCGAGATAACCCGGCAAATCTGTCAGAAGCCGCAGTCAGGCTCCGCGACCGGGTGCTGTCCAGGATGAAGGAGCTGCCCCATGCCCAGGGATAAATCTCAGGTAGTGGTTGACCGGGAGACCTACGAAGAGTGTCTGCGGTTTCAGAAGGCAATCTGATCGATCGCAGGTCTGCTCAGGTCCGGATCACCTTCTCCATCGGGCGTCCCTTCGCAAGCTCGTCCACGAGCTTGTCCAGGTACCGGATCTGCTTCATCAGCGGGTGCTCGACGTTCTCGACGCGCACGCCGCAGACCACGCCCGTGATTTTCGTTGAGCCGTCTGGCAGGTTCGCCCCGGCGAAGAAGTCCGAGAAGGTCGTGCCAGCGGCGAGGTGCTGCTCCAGGGCGCTGGCGTCGTAGCCCGTCAGCCAGCGGATGACGGTATCGAGTTCGTCCTTGTTCCGTCCCTTGCGCTCGACCTTCGTGAGGTAGAGCGGGTAGACGACGGAGAAGGCCGTCCTGTATATCCGGTGCTCGCCGGTATCCTTCACGTCGAACCTCCTGCCTGCCGAAAGCAGCCCTCCGCCTGGCCCCCGCGTGCGACCCTCAGCGCGTGACGGCGAACCAGCGGCCCTCGGGGTCCGAGAACGCGAAGTTGGCCATCCCGTGATGCTCGCCCACCTCGGTCACCTGCACGCCGTTCGCGGCCAGACGCGCATGGGTGGCCGCCAGGTCATCGACGTGGAAACAGATCGAGGGAGACGCAAGGTCGAGGCCGTCGGGGTTGTCCTTCATCATCTC
>JBEIFE010000379.1:0-2711 GCA_040382575.1 Candidatus Sericytochromatia bacterium | reverse complement strand
TGGTTCACAACCTCGAAGGCGCGGCGCTGGCCCGGCAGCATAACGACGCCAACATCCTGTGCCTGGGCGCCCGCTTCGTCTCCCCCGAAAGTCGAGATCAAGGTCCGTGGTGGTGTGCTCGAGGGTAAGACCCTCGATGCCGAGGCCGTGAAGGCCCTGGCCAGCATGCCGAGCAAGGAAGTTCTGCTGAGCCGCCTGCTGGGCAGCCTGCAGTCTCCCGCTCAGAAGCTCGCAAGCGCCCTTTCGGGTGGAGCGCGCGACTTGGTCTATGCGCTGGACGCCGTCCGACGCGAGAAGGAATCCGCTTAAGTCTGATGTGATGACCCTCCGGGGTCGTGCCAACGAGGAGAAAACAAGATGGCGACTCTCACCAACGAACAGATCGTCGATGCGATCAAGGAAAAGACCCTTCTCGAGGTCAGCGAGCTGGTCAAGCTGATCGAGGAAACTTTCGGCGTCTCGGCTGCTCCTGCGATGGGCGCCATGATGATGGCCCCGGCTGCTGCTGCGGCCCCCGTCGAGGAAAAGACCGAGTTCGACGTCATCCTCGAGTCGGCCGGCGAGAAGAAGATCGAAGTCCTCAAGGTCGTTCGCGAAGTGACCGGCCTGGGCCTCAAGGAAGCCAAGGACCTGGTCGACGGCGCTCCGAAGCCTGTCAAGGAAAAGACCAAGAAGGAAGACGCCGAAGCCATCAAGGCCAAGCTCGAAGCCGCTGGCGCCAAGATCTCGATCAAGTAAGATCGGACTCACCGCGAGTGGGCCCCTCGGTGCCAGTGCGCCGGGGGGCCTTCCTGCGTGAAGAATCGTCCTGATGATCCGAGGGGGTTCCATGCGTCAAGACGCGCTGTGGTGGAGCAGCCGTGGCGGACAACCGGATATCCGTCGTGAGCATCGCCTTCAAGCCTATCGGGCCCTGGTGCAACACGATGAAGCAGCCTGGACGCGTATCGCTGATCCCGGCTGGGGGCAGTCCCTGCGCGCGACGACCGTCGAGGCCAGCACATCCATGGACAGTCAGACCACGAAGTGGATGCTGGAGCTTTCAGACGGGGCTCGAGTCGAGACGGTTCTGATGCGTCATCTCGGTGGCCGTCACACGGCTTGCCTGTCCACTCAGGCCGGATGCGCCATGGCCTGCACCTTCTGTGCTACCGGTCAGGCGGGCTTGGGGCGTCACCTCACGAGTACGGAGGTGCTCGAGCAGGCTCTATTCGTCGACCGCCATCTCCGTCTGGAAGGCAAGCGACTCACGAACGTCGTCCTGATGGGTATGGGTGAACCGTTTCATGCTTACGAGCGAACCCGCGACGCGCTGGACTTGCTGGCCGATGATGGAGGCCTGGCGATCGCCCGCCGGCGCATCACGGTTTCAACCGTCGGACTGGTGGAAGGCATCCGGGCCTTCGCAAGGGATGCCCGAGGAACGAATCTCGCTCTTTCTCTGCATGCCGCCGACGATACGACTCGCGACCGCCTGATGCCGGTGAACCGACGCCATCCGATATCCGAACTGATGGGAGCGTGCCGCGAGTATCTCCAGTTGACCGGCCGAAAAATCTTCATCGAGTACCTCATGCTCGCGGGAGTCAACGATTCCCCCGAGGATGCGTTGCGGTTGTCCCGACTTCTCGATGGAGGCGGCTTTCACGTCAATCTCATTCCGTGGAATGCCGTGCCCGGCTTGCCGCTCGAATCGCCTTCGATGGATCGTGTCCGGAGCTTCCAGTCTGACCTGCGCGCCCGGGGCCTACCCGTGACCGTACGACGGACCATGGGGGCTGACGTGGATGCCGCTTGTGGTCAGCTGGTGACGCGAGGGCGATGAGCTACTCGCTTTCCCCTCTCCTTCGCCGCGACGAGGATCTTCCCTTGCAGACTCGATGTCTCGAACTGGACCCCGCTCATCCTGACCCCGGCATCCTGACCGAAGCCGCACGGTTGCTCCGGCAAGGTGAGCCCGTGGCCTTCCCGACCGAAACCGTCTACGGCCTCGGTGCGAATGCCCTGGATCCGAGGGCCGTCTCGAGAATCTACGAAGCCAAGGGACGTCCGGCGACGAATCCCCTGATCGTGCATGTCTCCGATCTCGAGCAGGCGCGAGAACTCGTCCTGTCCTGGCCCGCATCACTCGATCGACTGGTATCCAACGCCTGGCCCGGACCGCTGACCGTCGTCCTACCCCGATCTCGCCGCATACCCGACATCGTCACGGCCGGCCAGTCCCATGTCGGGATCCGGATACCGGCACACCCCGTGGCCCGTGCCCTGCTAGGGGTCTCGGGGATCCCACTTGCAGCCCCGAGCGCCAACCGCAGTGAACACATCTCCCCCACGCGTGCATGGCATGTCATGGCGAGCCTCGGTGGTCGCATCCCTCTGATACTCGACGGCGGAGCCTGCCAGGTGGGCATCGAATCGACGGTCATCCGTCATGAGCCCGATGACACACTCACCGTTCTCCGGCCGGGGATGATCACACCCGAAACCCTCCGGGCATGGTCAGGAATGAACGTTCGCATTCCGGAAGGTCCCCCGGAAGCCGGAAAGCCCTTACCCTCCCCCGGCCAGGACCTTCGACACTATGCGCCTGACACTCCGACCAGCATCGTCCAGGATGTGAACGCGGTGAGCGGTTGGTCTGATTTGCGGTTGGGGGTCCTGGCCTGCGAACCGGAGCCGACATGGTTCACGGGAGAGTGGATCAGGCTTCC
>JBEIFE010000378.1:0-2722 GCA_040382575.1 Candidatus Sericytochromatia bacterium | reverse complement strand
GCACGACGCCTGACGACGATTCTGCGTGACGTGCGCAGTGCTACTGCCGGTGCGCGCGCGGTACATCTGTTTGCCGAATTGTTCGCAAGCCGAGGAGGTGAAGGCGCCATCATGGCGGCACGTGCGGCACAGCCCGTGGTCGATGGTGACCAGATCCGACTGATGTGCGAGGTTCTGGCAACTGACCTGCTCCAGGCACTCAGGGTCAGTGAAGGTTGATATTCGCAACGTGGCGTTTCTGGACAAGCGGACCGGGTGGGCGGTCGGGGACGGGGGCGTCATCCTGAAATACTGAGGCATACTATTCGAATGTCGCCAGGAGCGCAGCCTCGACCTCCGGTCGTAGCCAGGGCCGAGGTTCAACAGGTGCCGCTTCGATGAGGTCACCGCAGTCCTTGCCAGGATTCTCCGACACGTTGGGGCATCCTCGCGTGTTCTCGACTACCCGGACTCTTCATACCCGCAAGGAAAATCAGCCCATCGCCGGGTAGCGCCGGCCCCGGATCACGTGGAACAGTCGCTCGTACCAGGGCCGCGCCATGTGCGCGTCGAACCACTGCAGGCGCCTCTGGAGCTCCCGGCCCAGCTCGTCCGTGGCCGCTCGCGTCGCGTCCAGGCGCGCTTCCGCCTCGCGAGTAGTCCGTTCCATGGCGGCGAGGGTTTCCCGGGCGTGCTGACGCTCGGTCTCGAGGTCAGCCGATACCTGCCGGAGCACCTCTTCCTGGAAAGCGGCCAGGCGATCGCGAGCCCGCTCCACCTCGTGCTGCAAGGCCTCACCCATGCGGTGCCCGATTGCCGCGCAACTTTCCTGGAGCCGCTGTTCCATCGAGGTGGCCTGCTCGCTCAGCATCGCCTGGAGTTCCGAATGGCGGATGGCCAGGTCCTCGCTCAGGCGCTGCCCGAGCGTTTCCGTGAGGCGGCTTTGCAGGGTGTCCTCGACGTGATGGAGCGTCTTCGTCAGACGCCGCAAGAGGTCATGCGATTCCTCGTCGAGGCGCCGGAGTTCTTGCCGGGACTCAGCCCTATGGTGCTCGAGTTCGGTCTCCAGTCGTGCGACCGTCGACCGGTAGTCGCCCTCGATCCGGACCTGGAGCTCGGCCAGGAGCTGCTTCTCGAGGTGCTGGCGGGTCTCGTCGAAGCGCCGGACGAGCCCGTGGGCCTCGTCGTCGAGGCGAGTGAATCGTTCGGACAGCCAACCGTCGACCCGACGGCGATCGCCCTCGAACAACGCCAGGGCCTCCCGGTGCTGGTCGAGCTGCTCGCCGAAGCGCACGTCCAGCGTCGTGAGCATGGTCTCCAGGTGGGCGCGCGCCTCCGCATGCCGACGCATCAGGTTCTCCTGGTGCGAGGAAAGCTGGGCCAGCCCGGTGGCCACGCGATCGCTGAAGGCCTGGTTCTCCGCGGCCGTGCGCGACGAGAAGTCCCGACTCAGCTCCATGGCCTGTTCGATGGTCGTCACGAGTTCGTTCAACTGTCCGGACTGGTTCGTCATGGGTGGAGCTCCTCTCGCAGATGCATCACGTATTGCTGCAGCACGGGTTCCAGGACCCGGACGAGCACCTCTGTATAGGGCAGGCCATCGCGGACCATCACCTGGATGACCTGCTCGAGGGCATCCGGCTGGTCCTGTTGGTTCGTCGCGTGGGGCACCGGATCGGTGACGAGTGCCGTGACGGCCCGCGCCTCCACGTCACGCCCCCGAGCTTCCAGACCGCGCATGAATGCCCGCGCATGGCGCCGGACGAGCGCTCGGGTCGTTCCCGACAGCAGGTGATGGGCCCGGAACGGACTCCCGGCGAGCAGTTCGAGGATCGCCTGCTCCCGCGGGTCTCGCCCCGCCCCTTCGGGGATCTCGGGAAAGGGGCTCATCAGGAGGTCGCTCTCGTCGATGACCTCCTCGAGACACGATTCGAGTTCTTTCAAGGCCTCGCCGGGTTCGAGTCCAAGTTCGGTCGCACGGGCCAGCAGGTGAGGCGGTTCCGTCTGGTCACGTATCCAGGCGAGCAAGGCCGTCATCGCGTGATTCCGGTAGATCTGCTGAGCCGTATCGCCATCGAGTTTCACCCGTAGGCTGGGCAGGACTTGCCGGATGAATTCATCGGGCGTCAGGTGGGTTTCATCGAACAGGGCCTCGCGCGGAGCGTGGCCGATCCGCGCGTGCCACCCGTCGAGTTCCTCGCGGGTGACGAGGATCCAGACGCGACGACGGGCACGGGTGATCATGGTGTACCAGTCGTGCAGATCCTCGACCCGGACGTCGTGCTGGGCCTGCTCGAACGGGTGCACGAGCAGCACGGCATCGAACTCGAGCCCCTTGGCCTCGGGCACCGTCAGCGTCAGCACGGGCGATCGCCCACCCGCGTGGCGGTCGCGGAACCGGCTCGCTTCCCCACCGCGGTCGCGGATGAGGGCGATCGCGAGTCCGTCTCTCGGTGCTGCGGCACGTGAATCGTCCGGGGTGACCGGAGTGGCCGGGATGGCCCGCAGGGTGAGAAGACGCTCGTGGACCTGGTCATGCCACCCGTCGTCCACGACCAGAAACACGGGCAACATGTCGGTGGTCAGACACGAGTCCGGATCACCTGCAGGCGCAGCGTGACGGCCGCCCTGGTTCCAAACTTCGGGAAACGACTCTTGCAGGAAGAAACGTGCGGCACGGGCGATCTGCCGGGTATTCCTGTAGTTCCGGCAGAGTCGATACTCGCGCTGCGGAGGCGTCCCG
>JBEIFE010000377.1:0-2723 GCA_040382575.1 Candidatus Sericytochromatia bacterium | reverse complement strand
GGCCCCGTTCCTCCCTTTTTCGCGACCCCTTGTTCGGGGGGCTACCGCCACCCGAACAAGGTGTCGCGCATGGGGCAGTACTCGATGCGGCACCTTCCTCGGGCGACTATGTCGCCCTCGCCCTTCATCGGGGGGACAGGACCTCGTCGACGGGTTGGCCCACGCCGTTGGTGGGGGGCAGTTCCCGGGTGACGAACTGTTCGCGGATGCGATCGCGGTGATACCCCATGTGGATCACGTACACGGGACGACGGCCTACATATTGCCGCACGGCCTCGAGCGGATCCGGGTGCCCGAGCTTCACCAGGGTGCTCTCATCGAGCACCAGCACGTCAGGACGCAGGCCCTCGACCGCCTGACCGTACCAGAGCGGGGTGCTCATGCTCCACCACGAGACGATCACGGCATCGGGACGCACCGCCCCTAGCACGTTTCTCATGTAGTGCTCGGCATCGACATTCCATTTCTGGTCGACCATCGGGCGGTGTAATGGCACCAGGGCGAAGATGGCCAGCGGCATGGCCCACGCCAAGTGAGGCAGCCACGGTCGCCGCTCACCGGCGATCCACCGGAGCAGCCCATCACCGGCGATCGCCACCAGAGCGACTGCGACCGCCTGCGGGATGAAGTAATAGCGGGTCAGATCGGCATTCTGGTAGGTGCCCGCGGCATAGGCCGGCACGAGCAGGGCGATCGCCAACCCCACCAGCCAGGGCCACGCGCGTCGCCAAACGAGTACCGCCAATCCCAGGACCACCCCGGCCCCGAGGCAGATCGCCCCCGGCAGCGTATACCAATCGATCAGCCAGCCCCCGAGTCGCGGCAGGGTACCCAGGAAAGCCTGAAGCCCCGCCAGCGAGAGAAACCCCATGTCCCCCCGGAACTGCTCCCCGAACACGACGTAGCGGAAGCGCTCCCATGTGACGGGATGGTGGTAATCCACCAGGGGATTCATCGCGGCTCGCAGAGGCAGGTAGGCATACACGGACAGACCGAGGAGCATCCCCCCCATCGCCGTTGCCCACCTCCGCAGATCACGGGCCCATTCCGGGCGAGCCAGCGCCACCCCTGCAACCAGGCCGGGCAAGGCCATGACCAGGACCATGTGGTTACCCAGGCCCAATCCGGCGAGACCGGCCAGGATCCACCAGGACCGCCATGACCCTGTCTCTACGGCCTGCCAGGCCAACCCTACGAGCATGACGGCCCAGAAGCCATTGAGCGTGTGCGGATCGGCATGGGTCGAAACACCCCAGACATTGCGGGCCAGACCATAGGCAAGTCCCGCCGTGATCGCCCAAGGGAAACGAATCTGACCTTTGATCAGCATGGCGGTGAGCAATCCGCCCGCTCCTGCCGTGCAAAGCGCGGAGAACGCGTTCATCCGCCACGCGACACGGCCTGCCGGAATGCTCGAAACGAGCTTCCCGAGCAGGATGTACAGCGGATACCCGGTGGGATGCGCGATCCCGAGGCTGGGCGCGACGGCCTGGAACTCGGCCGTGTCCCAGTACCCCACCCCGGGCATCAGAGTCGGGAAGATCACCACCAGCAGGGCTAACGCCACCCCGAACCCGACGAGGGCATACCGCCAGAAGGCCATGGTTTCCTCCGCTCCATCCTGAAAGTTAACGATGATTTTCATCCACCTTTACCGCCCGGAGCAAGGAGGGCGCGATAGATACCCTGGCATCCCCGCGTCACACGGAGAAACCCCCATGGCCATCCAGGGTTACAACGGCAGCTACGCCAGCCCCTACCCGCCTCCGGGTGGCTATGCCACGGTCATCCCGAGTGCACCTGTTCCCCAGCCAGGGACGAGCTATCCGCCCAACCCGCGTCCCGCTGACCAGCTCAGTCTCGGAGCTGCGGCCAGCATTCCCGCGGCGATGCGCGTGGCGCAGATCCGGAACAACGCGGCCCTCTTCAATGCCCGAGCGGGCGGATTCTTCAAGCCCACCTTCGGCAGCACGCTCATCTCGACGCTCAACCCCGTCTCGCTGCTCAAATCGAGCGCATTCGGCGCACTCTTTTCCTTCCCTCTTGCCGCACTGGCCAATCTTTCCGAGCTGCGCAATGGCAACCAGACGATGCGGCAGTTCACCACCGCCGTCGTGGCAGACGGACTCGCGTACACGGCAACCAGCACGATCGGCGCCGTGGGGGGAGCACTCCTCGCCGCTCTCGTGCCCGTACCGTTCCTGGCCGGCCTCGTCGGAATGGTCGGGGCAATCGGTATCGGTGCCCTGATGGGTCAGGCCTATGATCGGTCCGTGCGTCCGCAGTTCCACCAGGACATCGGCGCCCAGCTCACGTCGGCAGGCTGGTTCAACTGACCTCCCTCTCGTCGAAAGGCTCTTCCATGACCGCACCCACCCGGTCTGCCGCCGCACCCCGGACGGCGCCGAAGCCCGTCGCCCATCCTCTCGTACGCCTGGTGCAGAGCATGACGGCGCCCGTCCCGGCGCCCGAGATGTCCCCAACAGATCGCCTGGAACTGCGCCGCACCGTACTGGAGGCCCTCCAGGAGGGACGTCGTTCACCCATCGACATGAAGGGCGAAACCACACGGGCACATGAAGCCCTCCGGGCCCATGCCACGACCACGGGCCTCGGATGCGTGATCGCCCATCCCGTACGCTCGACGCAGGAAGCAAAGCTCCGCCGGAAGGGCGAGGTGGTCAAAGATCCCGTTTGCTGGGTCCAGCGAACCGAGGGAGCGG
>JBEIFE010000376.1:0-2724 GCA_040382575.1 Candidatus Sericytochromatia bacterium | reverse complement strand
TCGATGGAGACCAGGGTCCCTTGCAGGTCGATCCGGACAGGATTCGCGGACGGTTCACTCGACGGTGGCAGCGATGCCGAGGGCACCGGCGAAGGCGAAACGGTCGGCAGGCTCGATAGGGCAGGCGATGGTACCGGAGTGGGAGAGGCCTGGATGCCCGATCCGGGACGATAAACCGGTAGATTCCCGATCGGAATGTAATAGCACGCGGACAGAATCAGGGCGCTGCTGCCGCAGGCGACCAGGAGCAGCGACACGCCCCTCCTGCGCCGACGGGTGGCCAGGCGCCCTGCTGCAACACAACCCGGTAGCCATCCGGGTCTTGATGGGTTTTCCCGGCCCGGTCCCGGTAAGGGGTGGAACCGCAGCGCCCCGCGGCATGACCGAGCATCACGCAAGCAACAAGGCGCCACATGTGCCCTCGAAGGCGATGCCCGCGACGTTCCTGGGGTCGATACCGGGTTCCAGGATGACGGACAAGGTACGCCCCGCCGCGGCTCCGACCCAGGCCCAACCGAGCGCGTGAAACACATCCGGCTCGCGGATCCAGATCGCAAATATTCCCATGAAAAGAAAAAACCCACCATAAGTGGCGCGGACTTCAGCCTTTCCGACTTTGCCAACGGGATCCAGACTCGTGAATTCTGCGACCCAGGCGGGATTGACGATACCTGTCAACCCCAGTGCCGCGGTGATCGTCGAACCGGCGAGGGGCGCGAAATTCGATGTATCCAAGACGTTTACCTTCCGAGGTCCATGGCCGCTTCACTCGGCACATCGCCGAGATTCCGCACAGGAAAAGCCGCGGCGCATACGATAGAGCGTTATCACGCCCGTGTGGATGAACCAGTCGCCATGCTCCATCTTTCAAGGATTGCTTCTCATGAACATAAATCTGAATAGCGGCTTCGCCATCACCGATATCCAGCCATCCGATCGAGATGCCTATGTCGAGCACCTCCAGGTGAAGGCAATCCACGACCAGACGCTGAACATCCCGTACCCCTATACCCAGGCGGATGCCGACCATTGGATACAGCGCGTCGCCGACGAGACGGCCAGGCTCGGTCGGAGCGTGAACTGGTCCATCCGCCATCCGGACGGGACGGTGGTCGGCGGAATCGGTTTCACCGGACTGGATCCTGGTGTTTCGCATCGCGCGGAACTGGGATACTGGCTGGCCAGGCCCTACTGGGGGCAGGGCATCATGACCGAGGCCGTGAAAGCGGTCATGGCCTTTGCTTTCGACTCGTTCGACCTCGTTCGCATCACGGCCCACGTCTTTGCCTTCAACCAGGGCTCAGCCCGGGTCCTGGAGAAGGCGGGCTTCCAGCTCGAGGGGCACCTCCGGAAGCACTACCTGAAAAATGGCGTCCTGGTCGACGGGAAGCTCTATGCGAGCGTGAAAGAATCCAGGTTCCAGGCCGTGAGCATGGGAGAGCTCACGTCATATCGACCGTGAATCAGAACCCCGGGTATACCAGGCTTCCGCAGCTGCAGCACGGACGTCCGGATCTGGATCCAGTAGCCGCTCGTGATAGGCATCGATCAACCGAGATGATCCGGTACCTTTCGGGATCGAAATGGCGTCGATATCCCGAACCGATCCCACCGCAGAAACGGGCAGGGTGCCGGTGGCGAATGGCTCGATGGGTGGATACATGTCGTGACTCTTTCTCTTGCAGTAGAAAGTTCAGGTTTTGACGGCCCTGACGACGTGGTGGACGTACCGGGTACCAGATCGGCCTTTGACGGCAATCATCGGCTCGACGGCCTGGATCTCGAATCCAGCTTTTTCCAGCAGGTAAGGGACCAGGGCCGCTGACTGATTGCTGGCCAGAGGCAAGATATCAACTTCACCCTCCAAGGGACCGGCCCAGGCCTCCCGATCGAACAGTCCATCCATGACGATCACCGACCCGCCCCGGCCCAGCGAGTGGTGCCAGTTTTGGAAGGCCATCAGCGGGTCGAACAGTTCGTTGGCCAGCTGGATGCTGAATGTCATGGATTCCCTGATGTTTCTCGTACACCGTCATGAAAACGCCAGGACCGATCTCGAGGGTGCCTACCGTCAAGAATCCGTTAGTTTCATAAAGTCTTCTCGCAGGAAGATTCAGGCTGCCTGTGGCCACGCGAAAGACGCTGGCCTCGGGATGGGCCTGTTCGACCGCAAGCAAGAGTCGCGAAGCAAGGCCCTGACGAAAAAACCTCCTTGCACGCTTGCAACTCGTCCAGGCTCTCCTGGAGCGGGGGGATGTCATCGAATCCAATCAGATCTGCCTCGATGCGATAGGCCATCCGCTGGAGCGCAAGAACTTGCCTTGCAATCGAAGCATCCAGGAGGTCCAGGAGCATGACGTTCATCGAGGCGAAACGGGCAGGGCGATCGCCGTCGTCACGAAGGCCCGGAGCAAGCGAGGAGCGCGGGTGGCGTGGTCCGCTTGCATCGCACGACCATAGGCGGGCACGTCGATCGTCTCGAAGGTTCTGGAAATCTCGAGTCCCAGGGAAACCGTATCGAATTCGTTCGAGGCCCAGCCCAGGGAAGTGCCCCAGGCACGGGTGTCGGCAGGCAATCGGGCAATCGCCTCCACCCGTTGAGGCTCGGGCACGATGCGCGTAAGGGCCTCGACCAGCCGACCTCGCACCGCACTTGGCGCACAGACCCAGAAATCGTCACGGCGATCGCCCGGCAAGCTCATGTTCTCCGCCAGCAGCCTCGCG
>JBEIFE010000375.1:0-2728 GCA_040382575.1 Candidatus Sericytochromatia bacterium | reverse complement strand
GTCGAGGAGGCTGCCCACGTCATGCGGATGGACACCGCGCATGACGAACGAGAGCACCGAGGCCTTGTCGGGCGCCGTGCCGATGAGCCGCACTCCGGGTATGGCCCCGACGAGCTCGGTGGCCCGCTCCAGCAGGGCGTGCTCGTGGGCGGCCACCCTGTGGAGCCCCACGCCCTGCAGGTAGCGGATGGCCTCGGCCAGCCCGATCTGGGGGGCGATCGCCGGCGTGCCGGCCTCGAACCGGTAGGGCAGATCGTTGTAGACCGTCTCCTCGAAGCGGACCGAGACGATCATATCGCCACCGCCCATGTAGGGGCGCATCCGCTCGAGCCACGAAGCCTTGCCGTACAGCGCGCCGCTGCCCGTGGGCCCTCCGAGCTTGTGACCCGAGAAGGCATAGAAATCGCAGTCGAGGGCCTGCACGTCCACCGCGAGGTGCGGGACGGCCTGGGCCCCGTCGACGAGCACCGGGATGCCCCGGGCATGGGCAAGGCGGATCATCTCGGCGACCGGGTTGATGGTCCCCAGGGCATTCGAGACGTGCGTGACGCCAACCAGCTTGACGGGGCCCTCGAGCAGGCGCTCGTAGGCCTCGAGGTCGAGGACACCACGATCGTCCATGGGGATCACGCGGATCTCGATCCCGCGATCCTCGCGCAGGAGTTGCCAAGGCACGATGTTGGCATGGTGCTCCATGGCGGAAAGCAGCACGATGTCGCCGGCCTGCATGAAGGTGCGACCGAACGAGTGCGCGACCAGGTTCATGGCCTCGGTCGTCCCGCGCGTGAAGATCGTCTCGCGCAGCGTCGGAATGTTCAGGAACTGCCGCACGGTCTCGCGGGCGTCCTCGTAGGCCGTCGTCGCCTCGTGGCTCAGGGTGTGAACGCCGCGATGGACGTTGGCGTGCTCCTCGCGCTGGTACCGGGCCACGCGCTCGATGACGCACACCGGCATCTGGGACGATGCAGCGTTGTCGAGGTACACGAGCGGCTTGCCGTGCACCGTCCGCGCGAGGATCGGGAAATCCGCGCGGATGCGGGTGACGTCGAGAGGCGCGGTGGCGATCGCCATGGTCCTCATCCTTCCTGTCCGGTCTGGATCCGGCCCACGAGCTCGCCCTCGAGGTTCTCGGCGAGTTCCCGCAAGGGGATCTCGCGCAGGATCTCGGCAGCGAAGGCACCGATGAGCAACTTGCGCGACGTTGCGAGATCGAGGCCGCGGCTCTGCAGATAGAACAGCTCCTCGTCCTCGAGCTGGCCGACCGTGGCACCGTGCGTGCAGCGCACGTCGTCGGCGAAGATCTCGAGCTGCGGCTGGGCGCTCACACGCGCCCGCGGCGAGAGCAGGAGGCTGCGGCTGACCTGCGAGGCTTGCGTCTGCTGCGCCTCGCGCTCGACGCGCACGCGGCCGTTGAAGACCGCCCGTCCGGTCCCGCCGACGATCGCCTTGTGGCGCTGGGCGGCTTCCCCGTGCGGATGGTGATGCCACAGGCACGTGTGCAGGTCCGACAGCTGCTCGTCGCCGACCAGCGAGAGGGCATCGAGCCGGACGGACGTGCCCGTCCCGAGCTGCTCGACGGTGTGATCGACGCGCGAGAGGCGCGCGCCCAGGGTGATCGCCGTGTGTTCGTAGTGGGCATCGCGGGCCACGCGGACACCGACGCGACCCAGGTGCACCGTGCGGGCGCTCTCGCGCTGCACGCGGACGTGCTCGAGTCGCGCCCCTTCGCCGAGTACGACCTCGGTGCGGGCGACCGTGACGCCACCGGCCGCCGAGCCGAGGGCCTGAAAGTCCTCGATCAGCGTGAGCTCGGCGCCCGTCTCGAGGACGACCAGCACGCGAGGGGCGGCCAGCCGAGGTGTCTCGCCCGGGTTGGCGAAGGTGATCATGAGCGGCAGCTCGATCCGGGTGTTGCGGGCAACGCGCACGACGACGGCATCGGTCAGGGCGGCCTCGTGCAGGAAGTCGAAGAAGGTTTCACCCTCGATGCGGGCACAACCGAACTCCGGCGGGAACGCTCCGGCCTGCGCCAGAGAAGCGAGGCTGCGGACCGACAGGCCGGGTGGGCAGTTCCCTGCAGCGGGCATCTCGACGGCCCAGCCGCTCGCGACGAACACCCGCGGGGCGACGTGCACGAGAGGCAGCAGACCGACGCTCTGCGAGGTGGTCGGAGGAACTGAAGCCGGGGCCGCCACGAGCTTGGACGGGAACGTTCCGACCAGCGGCGTGGCGCGCCAGCCCTCGGTACGCGGGGTCGGAAGCGTCAGCGAACCGAGGCGATCGCGGGCCGCAGCCGACCCGGACCAGGGCGACCTGCCCACGGCCGGGAGGGCGGCCAGCAGGGTCTCGCGCAAGGTCTCGAGGGCCGATGCGGGGGCAGTGGTGCTCATCGGAGCACTCCGGCGTCGGCCTTGATCCAGTCATAGCCTCGCTCTTCGAGCTCGAGAGCCAGTTCCTTGCCGCCGGTCTTCAGGATGCGACCTGCCGCCATGACGTGCACGAAGTCGGGCTGGATGTGGTCCAGCAGCCGCTGGTAGTGCGTGACCATGACGATCGCGCGGTCGGCCGTGGCGACCTGGTTGACCCCGGCCGAGACAACGCGCAGCGCATCGATGTCGAGGCCCGAGTCCGTCTCGTCGAGGATCGCCAGCGCCGGCTCGAGGACGGCCAGTTGCAGGATCTCGTTGCGCTTCTTCTCACCGCCCGAGAATCCCTCGTTGACGCTTCG
>JBEIFE010000374.1:0-2731 GCA_040382575.1 Candidatus Sericytochromatia bacterium | reverse complement strand
GGTTGCGTCTCCGGGAGGGGACGTCACTCGAGACACGGGAAGTTCTCGCAGAGATCTCCATCCTCCGTCAGCGCCTGCTCGCCATGGCGGGCCGAGGTGAGCTGGTCCTCGGGCCCGAGGTCGAGCAGGGCACGAGCGAGGGGCTGCTTGCCCATGCGCTCGGTCACTTCCGGGCCTTCCACCGGACCCCGGTGGCCATCCAGGAAGGGGAGCAGATCCAGCTGACGGATCTCGAACTGGTTCACTACTACGCCAATCGCCTGGCGGGCCGAGATCTGGACCGCGGCGACGCCCCGGGGAGCTGACAGGACATGCAAGACGTCGCCGTGCTCGGTGGAGGCTCGTGGGGCACCGTGGTGGCCCACCTTCTCGCCCGCCAGGGGCACCGCCCCTGGCTCTGGATGCGCGATGCTGCCAGGGCCGAGGAAATGGCCCGGACGGGACGCAACCTGCGCTACCTTCCCGACCTGGAGCTCGCCGAGGGCATCCGTCCGACCGCGAGCCTGGACGATCTGCGAGGCTGCGGGACCTATTTCGTGATGGTTCCCAGCAAGGCTCTGCGTGAGACGGCCCGCCAGCTCTCGGCCCAGCTCGACGGGAGCCATGTGCTCGTCCACGGCGTCAAGGGACTGGAAGCGAGCACGTTCAAGACGATGTCCACCCTGCTGCGTGAGGAGACGCCGTGCCGCCGCATCGGGGTACTCTCGGGTCCGAACCTGGCCCGCGAAGTGGCCATCGGACAGCCGTCGGCGGCCCTCGTGGCCTCACGGTACGACGAGGTCCAGGAGCACGTCATTCGCCTGCTCCGGACGCCCCATTTCCGGGTGTATGCCAGTGACGACCTGGTGGGCACGGAACTGGGCGGGACCCTGAAGAACATCCTCGCGATCGCCGCGGGTGTCGCCCACGGCCTGGGCTTCGGCGAGAACACCCGTGCCTTTCTGCTGACCCGTGGCATTGCCGAGATGTCTCGCCTGGGCGTCCAGATGGGCGCGCGGGCCGAGACGTTCGCTGGCCTGAGCGGTCTGGGCGATGCACTCGCGACCTGCTTCAGCCCGCTCAGCCGGAACTTCCAGATCGGCTACCGGCTGGCTCAGGGCTCCAGCCTCGACGAGGCGATCGCGAGCCTGGGTCAGACGGCCGAGGGTATCCAGACGACCCGGACCGTGGCCGCGTACGCCCGGGAGCACGGCGTTTACATGCCCATCACGGAGACGGTTCGCCGTCTTCTCGACGACGGAATCCCCATCCGGCAGGCCTTGCAAGAGCTGCTAGAGACCTCGCGAGGACTGGTCGAGGCCGAGCGCGACTAGGTCTCCTCGGGCCGTCGCGCCACGACGACGCGGGCGATGCCGCCGAGATCATGGCGGGTCTCGAGCATCTGCCATCCGCTGGTGACGAGCAGATTTTCCACGTCCGCTGCCTGACCAGCACCCACCTCGACGGCCAGGACGCCGCCGGGCCGCAGAAATCGCGCACCCTCCTCGGCGAAACGCCGGTACCAGACGAGGGCATCTTCCCCGGGAAAGAGGGCCAGATGGGGTTCATGGTCCCGAACCTCGGGTTCGAGCGTCTCCGCGAGTTCTCCCGCGATGTACGGAGGATTCGAGACCAGATAGTCGAGGCCACCTGCCCACGACTCGAGCGGCCCGAAACCATCGCCTTCCACCACCGTCACGCGCTCCGCGAGGTCATGGCGGGCCAGGTTACGCCGGGCGACGCGGACGGCCCCAGGACTGAGATCGACGGACACCCCCCGGAAGTACTTCACGTAGCTGGCCAGCGCGACGGAGATGGCGCCACTCCCCGTACCGATGTCGGCAAACACGGCCTCCTCGCGGGGCCCCACGGACTCTTCATGATCCAGTACGGCTTCGACCAGCGTCTCGGTGTCGCCGCGCGGGATGAGGACATCGGCCGTCACTTCGAGTTCGAGCCCCATGAACTCCGTGCTCCCCAGGATGTACTGGAGCGGTTCGCGGGTGGAACGCCGGGCCACCAGATCGAGATAAGCCGCGCGCTCATCGTCCTGCAACGCCCGCCCGACGTGCTGCAGCAGGTGCAACCGGTCGAGTCCCGTGACCTTTCCGAGGAGAAGCGAGGCATCCAGATTTCCCGAGCCGACGCCGGCCTGAAGCAGGAACCGGCTGGCTCCTCTGAGGGCATCGCCGATGGGGGTCTCGGGGGCAAGTTCGAAGCGGGTCAAGGGTCCTCCTGGAACGTTCATGCAAGTTCTCTGGCAAGAAAGGGGTCACCCTGGCAGGTCTCGAGCGCCTGGCGATTCCCGTCCGCACCGGCTGGATCGGACGCCAGGGCACCGATCCTGGCGAGCTCGGCGTGCAGGCGAACGGGGTCGAGGGCATCGAGGCGATCCCCGGCGATCGCGGAGGCGACCCCCAGAGCCGAACCGAGGATGCAACCGAACTGGACCAGGCGTGCCAGCGAATGGGCAAACGGCGTGTACCCACCGGAACGACTAGCCACACCGACGTTGGGAACCGGTCCGTAGATCCCTGCACCCAGCGGAACGGGTGCTCGCAAGGGTCGATGGATCGGAACCAGGTGAAGACCGCGAAAATCGGGATAGTACGAGAAGGTCCCGATGGAGTCCTCTCTTTCGCCGGCGAGGATGTCCGCGAAGGTGAGGCGCCTGAGGGCGTCCACGAGGTGTCTCGTTTGCCGGACATAGAGACCGCGCGGCATCTCGACTCGAGCCGAGGTCCAGCCGAGT
>JBEIFE010000373.1:0-2737 GCA_040382575.1 Candidatus Sericytochromatia bacterium | reverse complement strand
TGCGCGCGGATGGCGGTTGACGGACGAGGGGCCCCGATCCGGGTCGGATGGCTCCGTGAAGCCGGAAGGCACGATTGGAATGCGTCCAGAATCCGGTCAAATCCCCGTGCCGGGGACGCAAGGCCCTTCGGGACCTGTCATCTCGGGAGCAGGGTCGGCCACCGAAACCGCTTTTGATCCCTCGCGCGACTTGCTGGCGGCGGGGGATCAAGGCTCGACACCCGGTCGGGGCATGTCGCATGAGTCCGCAATTCGGACGGTCGTCCCCTGGCTCATGCTCGCCTTCCAGGTGGCCTTCCTGATCACGGTCGCGCTGAGGCTGGTCTCGTGGTGGCTGATCGGGCGGTGAGACGCCGCTGATCGCGATCCATGCCAGGGACACGGTGGGTTTGTCCATGGTTTCAATGTTCTGGATCATGATTTTAATGTGATCTTGCGGTCAGAAACACGGCATCCGAGATAAAGTTCGATTGGCATGTTGACGCATCACCGCGAGCTTATCTGGAGGTCAAGTCATGTTCAGAGTGAATGATTCGTTCAATCGGATACACGATCAAACCATGTCGCCGTTCATGGGTTTGAATCGTTCTCCTCAGGCCCCCCTGAACATGCCTTCCACGCCCTTCGACTGGTTCCCCCGGGTCATTCAAGATCGGTCGCAAGTCGGTTCGCCGCATGCATCCGAATTTGACCTGGGGCCTCTCTCCGGGACGTTTCAGAAGCCCACCACGCCACGTTCATCATCCCAGTTTGACCGCCCGCAGGCGAATGACACCCGGTCGGCCCTTACCACCGATGGGCTGCCCCCGATCCTTCAGGCGGGGCCTGCGCCAAGGCTCACTCCTGCGCGAACTCCTTCCAGGGGCCGATCCGCGGGGCTGACTACCGGGAGTCTTGACGAGACGTCACAAGGTCCGCAAAACCCGCAGAACCGGCAACGTGCGGGTGACGGCGGTTTCGGGGGAGCCCTGGGGAATCTGGTGGATGCCGCGGGTGCTCTCGTGCAAGCGGTCGTCCATACCGGTAAGGCTGCGGTGAAGGTCGTCGCAGAGGGGGTGGCGACGGTGATCGAGGGGGTCGGGCAGGCGATCGCCGCGCCCTTCCGGTGGCTGGGTGGGTTGTTCGGATGAGCGCAGGTCAGAACGGGCGATAGCCAAACCAGTCGGGAGCCTGGGGCTGGCTCAGGCCGTCGGGATGCGGGTCGAGACGGATGAACCAGGACGGTCCGGCCTGCGGTTCCACCCGGTCGATCGCGAGGCAATCGTCTACGGGGCACCACTCATCAGGATGACGCTCGAGCGCATCGGGCATCCAGCGCTGCATCGCCAGGCGCTTGGCTTCCTGCAAGGAGGTGGCCACCACCAGTCCGGCGTGGTGGAGTTCGGCCATCACGTCGCGGCGGTAGCCCCCCAGGTTCACGAACCAGAGTCCCTCGGGCCGTGGCTCGGGGGGCTCGCTCACGAGGGTCACGCTCCATCCGTCAATGGCCCGCACGGCCATGAATGCATCGATGTGCAGGCCCTCGCGGGTGCCGAACCACTGGCGGCCCAGTTCCGGCAGGCAGGCCTCGATGGTCTCGCCGGCGACGAACCGGACGTCATGAAGTTCGACGAGGCAACCGGGGGCATGGCCGCCCAGGACGACCTGGAACAGGGTCGGGGATGAGGGGAGAGAGGGCACGGGGCAGGGCTCCTTTCATGACGAGGCTCGCACGGGTTTCGATCCCGGCTTCGATCTGGTACACGTGACCTGAAACCATTTTCAGGGTCGTTCAGAAATGGGATCTCACGCCGTTCTCTTCGATTCTCGGCTGAACTCCTGTGGACTTAGATTTCCCAGGGACCTGAGGGGGCTGATCTTGTTGTAATCGTCCGTTCAAGCTCTCGTTGTACGCGTTCTCGACTGGTTTTCCAGGTTGGATGAACAGCAAGCTCACTTCTTTCTCGTAGGCCCACTCGTCGAATGCTTTGCCTGTGAACTCGGGTCCGTTGTCGATGGTGGTGGCCTCCGGTATTCCGCGTGTTGCAGCGAGTTCTTCCAGGACCCGCACGACGCTCACGACCTGTAGCCGAACCGGGGGCGCTCACGGGCAAGGTCCAGGAGCCGCTCCTTGAGTGCCACGTCCGACCCTGTCTTCTTGCTCCTGTGCCATCCTCTCGGGGTGCTCGGGAGCCCAGGTACGCGAGGAACCTCAGGCCCCCAGCATCGTCGGCAAGTGGAAGTCTCCCGTCACGCCGATGAGTGCTTCCCAGGCCTTCCAGCTCGACTTCGATATCGCGAAGGATACCTGGATGGTTGACTACACGGTCTTCGGCGACCTCAAGGGCGCCAACAAGTTCGTAACGGTGCACATCGAAGGTCCCTACGAGATCGGGGCAGCGTCTGCCCTCGTGCCCGGTGCCTTCGACGGCAAGTTCGGTATCTCGCGCAAAACCATCACGGCGCACAGCGCGGGGGCGGCCGGCTATCTGAACAGCGTCGGTGGCAAGGTTCAGGGCTTCAAGTCTGAAGTGCCTCTCGATATCACCCAGTCCGGCTTTGCACCCTTCGGTCAGTATCCGGTATCGAAGGTGAATGCCGACTATGATCTGGTGAAGCTCGATGGTGACAAGCTGTACTTCGGTGACCGCCCGGCCGAGAACGACATGAGCACGCCGGAAAAGCGCCCCGGGAAGCTGGCGTCGTACTTCTCCGTGAAGTACTGATTCTTCGCGATCGCTTCGCGAGGGCCGGGTCG
>JBEIFE010000372.1:0-2740 GCA_040382575.1 Candidatus Sericytochromatia bacterium | reverse complement strand
GGAGATGCGGTTTATTTTCTCTCTCGAGGTACAGGCAATCTACCGGGCCGTTGAAGCGCAGGCTTCCGGTAGCTTCCTTGGCCCGGGATAGCTCCGGCTCCGCATTCTGTTCATTCAAACGGCCCGCGATGAGCGAAGCAGTAGCTGACGCCGTCACGGATGGCGACGACGGATCGACCCCTTCCAGACGCCACACCGTGTGGGCACTCCCGTCACAGATGAACAGGTTGTACCGGGACCCCAGTGCGCTTCCGGGGCCCACCAGCAGGGCATCCGAGATTTCGATACTGCCTGATGTGCCGGGGAAATTCGCATAGTAGGGAGGACCATAGGGGTGATGCAACCAGCGCGGGTTCGACCAGTTGAGTTCGCTTTCATAGATGGATGCCTGGGCAATGAGCGAGGGCAACGGTTGCGCCGGATCCAGCAGTCCGACCCACGTCCCCTCTTGCACGTCGGAATTTCCGAACACGAGCTTGCCGTCAAACCAGCGAAGGATTTTCACCTCACCCAGGGGGAGATCCGTTCCGCGGGCGAGCTGGCTCATCAACGTCCGCCACGAACCCGTGACGGGATCGCGTTCCCTGAGTTCGTAGTTGGTGTTGCTCATGAACTGAGCGTAGAGGGTTCCCTTGTCGTCCACCGCGATGCCCTGGTTGGTCGAACCCCCGATGGCTTCCGTCTCGAGGCTCGAGACGGCGAGCGGTCGATACTTGAGGTCGGGGGCATCCGGGTCACGCTTGATGGCCCTGAGCAGTTCCACCCAGGCATCCGACAACCGGTAGTCGGGTTTCTGATCCGCCGTCAGGGCATACGGAGCGGAGCCCATCGCCAGGACATATTTGTGACGCAAGACCGGGATCTGGCTGACGGCCAGATCCTGGCTCACGAACAGTCCCGCTACCTCGACGCGCGATAGCCATTCGTCCGTGAGGCTTTCCACGGAGGCCAGGGCTGCACGCAGGTCCGCCCGGGTTGCGACCTCCTCGAGGGAGAAATCGAATTCAGAGGCCTTGGCGCGGAGGAATTCGGTGACCAGCGTGGTGGCCAGCGTGACCTGCTTGCCTTCGATACGCCTCGAGTTGGCAGCGGCAAGATTGCCGGAACCTTCATCCGGTCTCAGGATGGCCGTGAGACGTCGATCACCCTGTAGCAGGACGTTGACGATGACCGACTCGGTCGCCGGCAAGCCGAGTTCGAAGCGCCCTTCATCGTCCGTGAGTGCGGCAAACAGTCGACGGTTGTTCTGAACGTAAATGCGTTCGGAGGGCGTGGTCAGGTAAACGAAGCCGTTGGCGACGGCCGCACTGTCCATGGTCTGGACTCGGAAAGAAGCGGCCTGATTCGCGACCAGACCACTGCTGTTGTTGGAGATGAGGCTGCCCGCATTGTTGGCGACGAGCCCGCTGCTGTTGTTCGAGATGAGGCTACCGGCGTTATTGGCGACCAGCGGGGCAGGACCCCGGGCGACACCCGCCAGGCTCCCTGCCTGGTTCGAGACCAGGTACGCCGGGGGCAGGAGTCCAGCGGGCAGCAGGGCGTTCGGGTCACGGAAAACGGGCAGGACGGGGCCAGGTCCCGGCGATGGTGGGGCGGGGTCAAAGGGGTCGTTCACTTGCCCGGCGGGCGGCGACGATGGAGACGTCGAAAGCGACGGGAACATGCCAGGACAGCCTGAAAGGCTCAGTGCCAGCAAAACCCAGGTGATTCCAGCCCTTTTCATGAGCACGGGGCGTCCTTCCGTGATGTCGGCGTTTGACCGGTTCGTGTTCGATCGATACCCGTTTGTCACGTCGGTCAATCCTCGACGGCCCGTCCATGTCGAGACTCGCGTGACACATCCTGCTAGACTCGTTGCGTCGCGCTCAGGCAAATTCGCCGGAATCGAGCTCCATGTCCGTTCATCCATCCCCTGTCCTCGTCGAGGCCGTCAGCAAGCAGTATCCCCCACGCGCGGGCCGTACCCCGGCCTGGGCCGTGGAGGACGTGAGCTTCCAGGTCGCACCGGGCGAGGTCCTGGCGCTGCTCGGCCCCAACGGTGCCGGCAAGACGACCACCATCAAGATGATAGCGGGTCTTCTGCGGCCAACGGCGGGGCGCATCACCCTGAGCGGGGTGGATGTCGCTCATGAGCGCAGTCGGGCGGTCCGGACGCTCGGGGCCGTCCTGGAGGGCAACCGCAACCTCCACTGGAAGCTCACGGTCCATGAGAACCTGGCCTACTTCGGGGCGCTCAAGGGCGTGCGCGACGTGCGACGTCGGTCCGACCAGCTCATCGCGCAGCTCGAGCTCGAACCGCACGTGGCCAAGCGCGTCGGGGAACTGTCGCGCGGCTTGCAGCAGCGGGTGGCGATCGCCATCGCCCTGCTCGGGGAACCCCGTGTTCTGCTGCTGGACGAACCCACCCTCGGGCTCGACGTGCTGGCCGGACGCCAGTTCCAGCAGTCCGTCAAGGCGATCGCCCACAGCGGCGCGGCCATCATCCTGACGACCCACCAGATGGAGGTCGCCCAGGCCCTCTCGGATCGGGTCGCCATCATCTCGGGCGGGCGGCTCTCGACGCTGGATTCCCTGGGGCAGCTCCTCGAGGCGCATCGCACCCCCGGCTACGAGATCCGGGTCCGCGGTGAGGTCCCTGGTGCCCTTCGGGCCACCTACTCCGACCGTGGCGTCGTGTTGCTCGAGACCGACGAGATGGGCTTCGAGGGGCTGGGAGTTCCCGAGGGACATCCGGAGCTGC
>JBEIFE010000371.1:0-2741 GCA_040382575.1 Candidatus Sericytochromatia bacterium | reverse complement strand
GAACGGTCGAGATCGCCCTCAGGATGGCAAAGATGAGTCCCGAGGCCGTCCGCGAACGGACCGCGCAGGCGCTCGTCAAACTCGCCATCCAGTCCATCGAGGACGGCAGCATGCCCCCTCAGGTGGCGCGCATTTTCGTGGTCGCCGCAAAGGATTTACACGGGTCCACCCGGACGCTGCGCGATGCCTACCGGGCCTTCGGGGTGTGAGGAGCAAGCCATGAGTCTCGATCTGCCTCCCGACCCCTACGAGGTCCTCGGCGTGAACCCCGGCGCCTCGAACGCCGAGATCGGCGCCGCGATGGCCAGGGCCATGAAGGCACGCCAGTTCGATGCCCGGGTGATCGCCGAGGCCCAGCGAACCCTTCTCGACCCCGATCGCCGTCTCCTGGCCGACTTCATGCGACCGGTTCTGCCCGAGGTGCATCGCTGGAAACGGGTCGACCTGTCCGGGCTCGAGCGAGACGACACCGGGGAAGCCCTGACCGAACTGCCCGCCCTCGACGGACTCGAGGATGCCATCCGGGAACTGGAGGCCCTGCTCGATGAATCCAGATGACACGCTCGCCCTTCCCCGAGAGGCGCGTGACCGGGTCCAGTTGCGCCTGGAAGCGCTCCTGCGACAGCGGGCGACGCTCGAAACCCAGGTCCGGACCCAGGGCGAGCAGCAGCAATCCGAGCGTGAGCGCCTGTTCCTCGAACTGCTCGAGGTCGTCGACCTCCTCGACCAGCTTGCCACGGGGCTCGACAACGTCGGCGAGGGGGCCCCACCGATGGTCTCCCGGGCCAGCCGTGCGGTCCGCGCAGCCAGCGGCAAGCTGCTCCAGAGCCTCACGACCCGCGGGGTCGAAACGTTACCCGAGCCCGAGGCCACGGTCGACTTCTCGATGCACCGCGTCATGGCCACCGAGCACCGCCCGGAACTGCCCGAGCAGACGCCCCTGACGGTGCTGAAGAAGGGTTATCGCCTCGACGACCGGATTCTCCGGCCCGTCGACATCATCACCTCGCGGCAGAGCTGAAGGAGGGTTCCGTGTCCGAAACGTCATCGACCTCACTGATTCACGAGGCCAGCCAGGCCTTGCCCGACCTGACCCGTTCGAGCCAGGTCGAGCAGACCCTCCGCAAGCATCTCGAGGACCACACTGAACTGGACGGCCGCATGGAAAAGTCCGTCCAGGCACTCGAGAAGACCGTCCCCGAGCTCGCGGACATGGTGGTCGCCCTCGAAAAGGCCGCCCTGCGCGACCGCTGGATCTTCGGGCTCCTGCTGGTGATCGCCCTGCTCAGCTACGCCAGGTCATGAAGTCTGCATATGCGAGCCGGCCCCATCATCAAGTGATGCGTTCCGGGGTATTGAGCAGGCATGGCACCACGCACCATTCCTGACGAACTCGAAGACATCCTGGCCGGTGAGCCCCGCGGATTGACCGTCGAGCGCCTACTCGCCGAGCTCATGCACCGGACACGCCGACACTTCCAGGCCCAGATCGTCGAGCGGCAACTGAACAATCATCCGCATCGCTTCCGCCTGCATGCCGGCCGGTGGCGCACGCTGCTCCACGACCGCGTGGCACGTGACGAGGCCCCGAACGAAGAAACGGTACCCGATGGCCTTCCGCTGAACCCTGATCGTTACGTGGTGGCGGCGATCGCCCTCTCGGGAAGCGACCCCGACCAGGACGGCCCCATCTCGTGGTCCGCCTGGCGCATCGAACAGGACCGGGTGGTGGCGACCTTCGAGGCCCTCTCGAAGCCGGCCCGCGCCCCGTCGCGCGAGGTCCTGACGCGCCTGGGACTCGACCCCGTCCGTCTCGACCATGCACCCGATCCGCGCGAGACGCTCGCACGGTTCCGCGCCTTCGCGGGTGATGCACCGCTCGTCGGACACGGTCTGCTCGCGGACGTCTGGCCCTCGCTGACGGGCCTCGGGGGGGAATCCCCATCGCCCGTCCCGTGCTGCGACACCCTGGAAATGGCCCTCGTCCTCTTCCCCCGGTTCCGGCACCACGACGTCGATTCCCTGCTCGAGACTCTCGGAATCGCGCCATTCGGAACCGAGGTCGAGCGAGTCTGGCTCCTCTTCCGGGCGATCGCCGCGCACGTGCGGGCCGACCGGGAACGCTCCACCTTCGTGGCCCGGCTGCTGCCCCCCGAGACCTGGGCACCCGCGGCCTTCCTGACGGGTGAGCTCCGGCCGCTGCCGCTCGAGGTGGCCCTGGACGCGTGCCGTCCGCTGGTCCTGCCCCCGCGCGCGGGACGGACGTCCCCGACCTCGGCCGACCTCGAAGCCCCGCTGCGGGACCTCACGCGAGCCGGCAAGCCACGGCCCGGACAGCTCGAGATGGCCCGCGCCGTCGCCGGAACCCTCGCTCGAGGCGGCAGCTTGCTGGTCGAAGCCCCCACGGGCACCGGTAAAACGCGTGCTTACCTGTTCCCCGCCCTGGCCGAGGCCCGGCGCCGGGGGGCGCCCGTCGTCGTGGCGCCGCACTCGCGCATCCTTCAGGATCAGATCCTGGCCGAGGTGGCCGTCCTTCCGGGTGATCCCCGCTTCTGCCGCTTCCAGGGGCGGCAGAACCTCGTCTGCCGGGTGCACCTCGAGCGGCTGACCTACGCCGTCTCGCGTGACCCGGGACGCCATGCCCTGGCGATGCGACTGGCCCTCGTGCAGGTGCTCGCCGGCGTGCTGGGCGAATCCGAGGGGGTGATCCGCGACCTGCCGACGAGCTGGCTCGATCGTCG
>JBEIFE010000370.1:0-2747 GCA_040382575.1 Candidatus Sericytochromatia bacterium | reverse complement strand
TTTGCGCCTTTTCGGGTCATAGAGCCCAGCCACGGTTGCTCGCTCTTCGCGAATCGCGTATATCACAAGATGAGTTGACTGGGAAGGGTAGCGTCCCGTATCGTGGTGTAACTTTCGGCGGACCTTGAAAAGAAGGTCGCCGCCATGGTCTTTCCGTAGTTGCTAAGACACCGGAAAGGACGAACCATGACGACGACGAAGAACAGCATGACCGTGGGTGAGCTTGTCGGCAAGATCCTCGGCGAGGGGAATCCCGATTTCCTGAAGGGGGCGCTCGTCGCGCTTCTGAACCAGGTGATGGCGGTCGAGGTCGGCCATCTCGTAGGCGCGGAGCCTCACGAGCGTGCCGACGGGCGAACCAACCAGCGGAACGGCTACCGGGAGCGACGTTTCGATACGCGAGTCGGGACCATCGATCTGGCGATTCCCAAGCTCCGCAAGGGGGTTTACTTCCCGAGCTTCCTCGAGCCGCGTCGCCGGTCGGAAGAAGCACTTTTGAACGTTATCCAAGAGGCGTATGTGCACGGCGTGAGCACCCGGAAGGTCTCGGACCTCGTCCAGGCGCTCGGGGTCGAGGGGGTCTCCAGGAGCGAGGTCAGCCGCATCTGCGCGTCTCTGGACGAGCAGGTCGAGGCCTTCCGGAACCGGCCGCTCGAGAAGCGTTACCCGTACCTCTGGCTCGATGCCACGCACCTCAAGGTCCGCGAGGCCGGACGTGTAGTCTCGAACGCCGTCGTCGTCGCCTACGGGCTCAACGAGGACGGTTACCGCGAGGTGATCGGGATGTCGGTCGGGGCCAGCGAGAACGAGACCTTCTGGATGGAGTTCCTGCGAAGCCTGGTCGAGCGCGGCCTGTCCGGCGTTCAGCTCGCGATCTCGGATGCCCACAAGGGCCTCAAGAAAGCGATCGCCACCGTGCTGACTGGCGCGAGCTGGCAGCGGTGCACCGTGCACTTCATGCGCAACGTGCAGGGGAAGGTCACGAAGTCGGCCCAGGGGATGGTGACAGCCAGCGTTCGGACGATCTTCAACCAGCCCGATCATGGGAGCGCGGTCGCCCAGCTCGAAAAGATGGCCGAGATGCTTCAAGACAGGTACCCGCAGGTCGCCGAGATGCTCTGGGAGGCGACGGAGGACATTCTGGCGTACATGCACTTCCCCGAGACTCACTGGCGACAGATCCGCTCGACGAACCTTCTCGAGAGGCTGAACAAAGAGATCGCCCGTCGCGGGGACGTGGTGGGCATCTTCCCGAACCCTGCATCGGCGCTGCGCTTGATCGGGATGGTGCTGGCGGAGCAGAACGATGAATGGCAGGTGGGACGGCGCTACATGAGCCAGGAGACTTTGGCTCACCTGAATATGCGGGTGCTGGAGGGCACCCAGGCTAAACTGCCAGCGCCTCAAACGATGGTGCTGGTCGCGTAACCGATACCGCGGAAAGACCAGCGGATGAAGTTACACCACGTCCAGGGACTTGACCCGGACCAGCCAGACGTTGAAGCACGGCGAGCACCTCCCGGGAAGGGGGTTGGTCTCCCAGGAGCAGGGTCAACCGATCCACCAGCGCATTTGCGATGGGAGCGACGGCATGTTCGCGGGTGCGTCGGTCGGCGCGCTGGGACCAGGCCTGCACGTGCTTCAGGGCCGGTGCCAGGCGATTGAACGCTTGCCCGACGGCCTTCGAGCCCTGGCCGGGCAGGTGGTTGCAAGTCCCTTCCAGGAAGGAGCGCCACAGGTCGGGATTCGTCCCGTTGAGGCCTGCTCGCGTGCTGCCCGGAACCAGCTTTTCCAGGTGTTGCATCGGGTCGTCATGTGCCCAAGCATCCTTGCCCGCCTGGCGTGCCATGTCAGGCGTCAGCATGTCCCGGACCTCGACCGTGATGGACGCTCCGTCCCCCTCGTCACCGGGGGCCGTCTCCGGGTCTGGCTGAGGCAAGGCCGTTGGCTCGAGCCCGGTCCCGGAAGCGGGTGCGGACGTTGAAACATCGGTCGTGGTCGGTGCAGCAGACGGCTGGTCCGGATCAGGCGGATGGGCATGTGCCAGCGGCCCCCTCGCGAGTGCCGAGAGAAGGTCCTCCACGATCTCCCGCCGGACACGCGCCAGGTGCTGATCCAGCACGTCTGACAGGTGGCTTTTCTGCCCACCCGTCCGGATCGCGAGGGCCGACACCTCGTCGGCAAGATCGTCGATCTGGGACTCCATCCCTTCCAGCCGCTCGACCAGCCCATCCAGCATCGTTTCGAGATGACCGAGATGGTCCTGGACGTCTTCCAGATGCTCGTGGACCGCGCCTTCCGCATCCACGATCGCCTCACCGAGATCCTGCTTCAAGGGATCCGGCACGATGGGCTTCTGGTCCTGAACGGCCTCTTCGAGCCGCGCGAATCGATTCTCGAGCCCCTCGATGCGCCTGGCCAGGCCCAGGAAGTGATTCTCGACGACGGGCACGATGCGGGCCGCGACCTGATCGGCAAGCGAGCCCGGTGCGTCGTCCCGTCCGTCTAGCGGTGGCCAGACCGTCATGGCGGATGTCCTCCTGGAGCCGTTCAGCGGTTCACCGGTGGCGAGTATTCAGAAAATGAGTCATGAGACTTCCTGCGGTGAGTCATGATGCGAAACCAGATAACAACATGTCGTGCATGATGTTCAAGTGAGTCATTCCGGGTAGAGTCAGGATGTCCACCTGTTGATGCACGACCCGAGGAGCGACGCCGCCCATGTTGAAGCTCGAGGATCTTCGCCC
>JBEIFE010000369.1:0-2755 GCA_040382575.1 Candidatus Sericytochromatia bacterium | reverse complement strand
TCTGTCGCTGCCTCCGGGAACCCGAGGATTTCCACCTCGTTACCCGGGAGTTCCTGCGCAACCAGGCGCGCCAGAATATTCTTTACACCGAAGCCTTTTTTGCTCCGGGTCACTTCATCAAGCAAGGGGCGGATCTCGGGCCGATCGTCGACGCCATCCGACTTGCGTCTCGAGAAGCCGAACGTGAAGACGGCGTCAGGATGCAACTGATCGCTGATATCTCGCGTGAAATGGGGCCAGCGTTCGCTCTGGAGATCACCCGGGAAGTGTTGCGAGTCCGTGATCGGGGCATCCTGGCTCTGGGTATCGGTGGAGCTGAGGCGGAGTTTCCTGCCGAATGGTTCGAGGATTCCTTTGCCCTCGCGCGTGCAGCCGGTATGCCCGTGGTGGCCCATGCCGGCGAGGCCGCCGGCCCGCAGAGTATCTGGAATGCCCTCGGTGTTCTCGGTGCTCGGCGGATCGGTCACGGTTTCCGGGCCATCGAGGATACCAGGCTCGTGAAACACCTGGTTGAATCCCAGATTCCGCTCGAGGTTTGCCCGACCTCGAATCTGCGTATCGGTCTCGTTTCCTCATATGCCGACCATCCGCTGCCGCGTTTGCTCGAGGCAGGGTGTTTCATCACGTTGAATTCGGATGATCCTCCCATGTTCAATACCGATCTGGTGAACGAATACGAGGTGGTTCGGACGGAATACGGTCTATCTTCTGCCGCTCTCTTCGACCTGTCTTGCAACGCTGTTCGAGCCTCTTTCCTGTCGGAGGTCGAGAAGGCTTCCCTGCTCCAGGAATTCAAGGCTCGTTTCGATGCGATTCCCGCTGAATATCTCGATTGATCGTCCGGGATTGCGATCCCCCCGGAACGGGTTCAGCGGGGTATCATGGACCCTGGCGTGACCCTCGTTCCTCCGTTTCTTTCAGGAGAACTGCTCTGTGATCGGTCTCGATACCGTCAAGCAAGTGGCCCACCTTTCTCGTCTCGAGTTGACACCTGATGAGGAGCTCCGATTCACCGAGCAACTCGGAGCCATCCTGGCTCATGTCGAGGCCTTGCAGACCGTGAGTACGGAGGGTGTGGTGCCGACCCATCATCCCTTGCCTCTCCCGAATGTTCTCCGGCAAGATGTGTCAACGCATTCACTCGATCGCGACCTTGTTCTCGAGGGAGCTCCTGCAGCCGAGCAGGGTATGTTCCGCGTGCCACGTATCCTGGCGGAGTGAGCCGCTCTTGCCATATCGGTCGACCGGCGACACAATGAAGGCGCCCGGGTGCAACGTTGCGCCCGTAGGATGCCTTTCCTGCGCGCCTGAGCGGTAATTTCATGCGTCTCGACAAGTGGTTGAAGGTTTCACGCTTGATCAAGCGTCGCTCGGTAGCGAACGAGGTGTGCGATCAAGGACGAGTCCTCATCAACAGCCGGGTAGCAAGAGCTTCCAGCGAGGTCCATCCCGGCGATCGCCTCATCGTTCATTTCGGTCATCAAACCCTCGACGTCGAGATTTTACTGGTTCCCCATGTGGCTCCCGGTGCCCGGGATGCCGCATCCCTCTTCCGTATCGTTCAGACGATTCCTGTCATCCGTTCCGATCCTGACTTCCCCTTGCAAGGTTCCTGAGAGGTAGCATGTCGACCCAGATCGAAGATATCTATGCACGCGAGATCCTCGATTCACGAGGCAACCCGACCGTAGAGGTCGACGTCCGTCTCGTGGGTGGCGGTTTCGGCCGGGCTGCCGTTCCCTCTGGCGCGTCCACGGGGGCCCATGAAGCCGTAGAGCTTCGTGATGAGGAGGATGCCGCTCGTTACAACGGCAAGGGCGTTCTGAAAGCCGTCGATCATGTCAACGAGGTCATTGCCAATGAACTCGTCGGCCTCGATGCGCGGAGTCAGGTCGACCTGGACGAGGCCATGATCCAGCTCGACGGTTCCCCCAACAAGGGAAAGCTCGGTGCGAACGCGATATTGGGCGTCAGCCTCGCCGTCGCCCGGGCGGCCGCCGACGCGGTGGACTTGCCCCTTTACCGTTATGTTGGTGGTGCTGGTGCCCGGACCATGCCGGTTCCCATGCTCAACATCATCAACGGTGGCGCGCACGCGGACAATGCGGTCGATATCCAGGAGTTCATGGTCCTGCCCGTGGGCATGGCCTCTTTTGCCGAAGCCTTGCGCGCCGGCGCTGAAATTTTTCACCAGCTCAAGAAGGTGCTTCGTCGTCGCGGCCTCTCGACCGGTGTCGGGGATGAGGGCGGTTTCGCACCTTCCGTCAGCACGGCCGAGGAAGCACTCGATCTGATCATCGAGGCCATCACGCAGGCCGGTTATTCGCCCGGTGGGGATGTCATGCTTGCGCTCGACGTCGCGAGCACGGAATTCTACAAGGACGGGGTGTACCGATTCGAGGGAGAAGGTGCGACACGCACGCGCCAAGAGATGGTCGATTATCTCGCCTCCCTTTGCGATCGCTATCCCATCCTCAGCATCGAGGACGGGATGGCCGAGGATGACTGGGAGGGCTGGAAGCTTCTGACCGATCGTCTCGGCTCGCGGGTTCAACTCGTGGGTGACGATCTTTTCGTCACCAACCCCGAGCGTCTGCTCCAGGGCATCCAGGCCGGTGTCGCAAATGCGATCCTGATCAAGGTGAATCAGATCGGCACGCTCACGGAAACGCTCGCAACCATCGAGCTGGCGCGGCGTGCCGGTTACGGCGTCATTCTGTCTCACCGTTCCGGTGAGACAGAAGATTCGACGATC
>JBEIFE010000368.1:0-2782 GCA_040382575.1 Candidatus Sericytochromatia bacterium | reverse complement strand
TCCGTGGCGCAGCCATTCCCCAGGCACGCACGTACGGCTGCGAGCTCCAGGTGGATGCGTATACCGAGCATCTCAAACGGACCATGCGCCGTGGCGATACTGGCGAGCTGCATGACCCCCAGCGGGAGCTCTATGACGCGATGATCGAGGGCGGCGAGCGCCTGATCCAGACCTGAGTCCGGCAGGTTTCACCGTCAGGCGCGCAGGCCTGCTTCCAGACGTTCGAGGGCCTCATCCAGATGTTGGAGCTGGCGATGCCCCACCCCGACCCTCAGCCAGCCCGGGCATCCGACCAGAGAGCCAGGGATCGTGAAAACCCCGTGTCGCTCCACGAGGCGCTGGGCCACGATCCGGTCATCGGGTGTCGGAGAGGCCAGCAGGGCCATCACCCCGACGGGGCCCTGATAGACCAGGATGGGCATCCTGTGGAGCCATGCCTTGAATCGGGCACGGTTGCGGTTGGCCAGCTGCCTGTGGGTCGCCTCTAGCGGGCCGAGCACGGGCCACAGCGCCTCCAAGATCTGCTCGGAGGGGCGAGCCGGACAGCACGTGGCATGCTCGTGGACGGCCAGGATACGCTCCATCCAGGCCGAACGGGTGACCACCCAGCCCAGGCGTAGGCCCGGCAGGCTCCAGCGCTTCGAGACACCATCCGTGACGATGACCCGGTCGGAGAGGTGCAGGGCTGAACGGATGGCCGTCGGCCGATAGATCTCGTCCACGAGCAGGTGTGCCTGCGGCACGCTCTCGATCCGCCGGATGATCCGTTGCAGCACATCCTCGTCCAAGACGCGGCCCGTCGGATTGTGAGGTGAGTTCAGGACCACCAGTCGCGTGTCCTGGTCGATCAGCCGCTCCAGGGCGGCCACGTCGGCCACCGCGCTGGGATCAAGAGGGACGGACCAGCGGCGTACCGTGGCTCCGCTCGCCAGCGCCAGGTTCTCGAACGCGTAATAGAGGGGGTCCTGCAGGACGACGTTCGTCGAGGGCCCCAGCATGGCACGGAGGACGGAATGATTGGCTTCCGTCGTGCCCGAGGTCAGGAGGACATGCTCGGAAGAGACCTCATGGCGACTGGCGACCTGCGCTCGCAGACGAGGGCTTCCCGGGGTCGGGGAATAACCCAGACCGAGGTTGCGAATGCCCCACCCGGAAGGCAAGAAATCGGCAAGCTCAGCTCCCGTGAGGGCCTGCACCATGGTCATGCCCAGGGAGGAGGTTGCCCGGGACTCATGCCGGTTGAACCAGGTTTCGAGTTCCGGGCTCGTGAGCCAGTGAGGCATGGTCTCTCCCGCGAATGGCCCTGCAGGGACCATCATAACCGCTCCTTGACCGCCCCGGGCCCCCCCGTGATAATGAGGGCCGCTCGACTGCCCCCCAATCACCATGGAGGTGAATGATGGCCACGGCCACCCTGACCAAGTACGAGGCGATCGCCTACGACCTGACCGGTCTCGTCGGCATCTCCGACGAGCAGCTTGCCCAGCACAAGACGCTCTACGCAGGTTACGTCAACAACACCAACAAGCTCAACGACGAACTGGCTCGCCTGGTTGCCGAGGGCAAGGCAGACGGTCTCGATCCTTCTTTCGCCGAGCTCAAGCGTCGCCTGGGCTTCGAGTACAACGGGATGCGGCTCCACGAGTACTACTTCAGCAACCTGAAGGCGGATGGTGGCGACCTTGCTCTCGATGGAGCGCTCGCCAGGGCGCTCGAGTCCAGCTTCGGTTCCGTCGAGAACTGGAAGAAGGACTTCATGGCCGTTTGCAAGATGCGTGGCGTGGGATGGGCGATCCTCTGCCAGGATCCGCTCACGGGCAAGCTGCAGAACAACTGGGTGACGCTGCACGAGGAAGGGAACTTCGTCGGTTTCTCGCCGATCCTCGTCATCGACATCTGGGAGCATGCCTTCACCGTCGATTACAAGCCCACGGAGCGCGCCAAGTACCTCGAAGCGGTCTTCAAGAACATCAACTGGACCAAGGTCGAGTCGCGTCTCCTCGGTGATGATGTCGCCGCTGCCACGCGCGCGGCCGTCACGCTCTGATCCCGCTTTCGACCCGTTCGCACGACCCGCTCCGCAAGGGGCGGGTTTTTTTCTTGATCTGGAGACGCGGGACCGTGATCCGGGTATGTTGCCTGCGCCTGCACTGTCGTTCGATCCGTGGAAAGGAGCCCTGTTCATGGGGACGGGACACGTGGTCCGATTACCCCGCGGGGGCGCCATGGTCGATACGTCGGTGGGGCGGATCCAGTTCGGTGCTGTGCCCGAGACCATCAAGGATACGCTCAATGATGCTGCCGGTGTACCGCGTATCTTCGTGATACCGGGGAGGATGTTCGATCCCGTGCGCGGGGTGTCCTATGCCGATCTCGAATTTCCGTCCTATTTCCATTGCTTCTTTCATCACCAGCCGGTCACGGTCATCTGCTCACCCTCGAAGCGTCGCCAGATCGAGGCCGTCCTTCGCGAGGCCGTCTTCGGTCCGGTGCGTGTCGATGCCTCCATCGACCTTCCGGTAGGCTCACATGCCGCCGATGCTCCCGATCTCCGCGCCGAGCTGGCTTTTTTCCGGCAAGATGCGAGTCGAGAAGGGCAGCTTCTCGAGATGGACGACCTCATCCGTTTCATCACGTTCGATCGGGATGGCAAGGCATGTGTCGGGAATGTCACCGTCTCCTCCCGGTCGGGCGATCGCTTCTCGGTGGTAGATGGCGCAGAGCATCTGGCCGAGATCGATTCCGCGGACATTTTTGCGACCCCGTCCCAGATCGTGGTAGC
>JBEIFE010000367.1:0-2789 GCA_040382575.1 Candidatus Sericytochromatia bacterium | reverse complement strand
GGATCCTCGAGGAACACCGGGCCGTCCGCGAACGCGTGGGCCTCTTCGATGTGAGTCACATGGGTGAGTTCGTGGTCGAGGGCCCCGGTGCTCGCGACTTCCTGGCCCGGATGGTCCCGGGCGACCTTCCCGGTCTGGCAGATGGTCGATGCGTGTACACCCAGTTCACACGCCCGGACGGTGGAGTCGTCGACGATACGATCATCGGCAACCTGGGCGATCGCTTCCTGGTCGTCGTGAACGCCTCCAACCGCGAGAAGGTTTGGGGATGGCTCTCCGAGCACCTCCCGTCAGAGACCCGGATGACGGACCTGTCGGATGAGATGGCTCTGCTGGCGATCCAGGGGCCCGCGGCCTCAGCCCTCATGGCCGAGGTCGGAACACCGGGTCTCTCGACGCTGCCGTCCTTCGGAATCTCGCAAGGCCGCATCCTCGGCCTGGACGCCTGGGTATCCCGGACGGGTTACACGGGTGAGGACGGGTTCGAGATATACGTGGCGCCCGAACTGGCGCCACGCCTGTGGGAAGGTCTGCTCGCCGCCGGCGAGTCGCACGGGATCCTGGCATGCGGTCTCGGCGCACGGGACGTGCTGCGCCTGGAAGCGGGCCTACCCCTTTATGGACACGAGCTCGCCGATGACGTGACGCCCGTCGAGGCCTCACTGGGCTGGACCGTCAAGAGTCAGGCCGCCTACATGGGGCACGAGGTGCTCCGTCGGCAACTCGCCGAGGGGTGCAGCCGCCGCCTGGTCGGGCTCACCCTCGAGGGCAGGGCGATCGCCCGCGACGGTGCAAGCGTCTTCGCGGGAGACACCGAGGTCGGTCGAGTGGTCAGTGGCACCCACTCCCCGCTCCTGCAGTCCCCCATCGCCTCCGCGTTCGTCCGCGCCGACCTGACCGAACCTGGCACACGCCTCGAGGTCGAGATCCGCGGCAAGCGGTCTGCCGCGACCGTAGGCCGCCCCGCCTTCTACCGCCGTCCCCGCCGTCAACCCTGATGCTCTCCGGAGAACCATCGATGCTCCCCACGGATTGTCTCTACACCCAGACTCACGAATACCTGCGCGTCCAGGGCGGCTCGGCCGTCGTGGGCATCACCACGCACGCCACCGAGCAACTCGGAGACGTCGTGTTCGTCGAACTACCCGCAGTGGGCCGTGTCCTCCAGAAGGGTGAGAGCTTCGGTGTCGTCGAGTCGGTGAAGGCCGTCTCGGACCTCTATGCGCCCGTAGGCGGAACGGTCGTGGCCGTCAACGAGGCACTCGAAGGCCAGCCAGGCCTCGTGAATGAAGATGCCTTCGGCGAGGGCTGGATTATCCGCCTGGAGCCCTTCACGGAGGCTGACCTCGCTGCCTGCCTCACGCCGGAGGCCTATGCGACCCTGATCGGAGGCTAAGATGCCCTTCAATTACCTGCCCCACACCGGGTCCGAGCGCCAGGAAATGCTGGCCAGGATCGGCGTGGAAACGATCGACGACCTGTACCGCGCCGTACCGGATTCGCTGCGCCACTTCGAACTCGAAATCCCCCCGTCGGCCAGCGAACTCGAGGTCAGCCGGCGCCTGTCGGCCCTGGCAGCCCGCAACGTGCCGACCAGTCAGGTCAGCTCCTTCCTGGGTGCGGGAGCCCAGCGCCGGTATGCGCCGGCTGCCGTGGATTGGGTCCTGCATCGCTCGGAATTCTTGACTGCCTACACGCCCTACCAGCCCGAGGTGGCCCAGGGCACCTTGCAGGTGATCTACGAATTCCAGTCGCTCATCTGCCATGTGACCGGGCTCGACGTCGCCAATGCCAGCCTCTATGACGGGTCCACGGCCGTTCCCGAGGCCGCGTTCATGGCGATGCGCATCACGCGACGCCCGCGCGTCCTGATTGCGCGAGACGTCCATCCCGAATACCGCGAAGTACTCGCGACTTATGCCAGCGGACCACACGCGGACATCGCGGACGTGCCGCTCGTGGACGGCGTACTGGACCGGACGCGTCTGACAGACATGCTCACGCCCGAGGTGGCCTGCCTGGTGGTCCAGGTACCCTCGTTCCTGGGGACCGTTCAGGACATGCGCAGCCTGGCCGAGCAGGTCCACGCGGCCGGCGCCCTGTTCGTGGTGGTGGCAGACCCGACGACGCTCGGAGTGCTCGAGGCCCCCGGCGCCTATGGCGCGGATATCGTGGTCGGCGAGGCCCAGGCGTTCGGTAATGCCGTCGGCTTCGGTGGCCCGTACGTGGGCTACATGGCATGTCGCGAGTCCTTCGCCCGCCAGATGCCTGGCCGGATCGTGGGGCAGACACTCGATTCGCGCGGGCAGCGTTGCTTCACCTTGACCATGCAGACCCGCGAGCAGCACATCCGGCGCGAGAAGGCCACGAGCAACATCTGCACGAACCAGGCACTCAATGCGCTGGCAGCGACGGTTCACATGGCGGTCCTGGGCCCCACCGGTTTGAAAGATCTCGGGCGGATCGGCCTGCAGCGTGCCCACGACCTGGCCGACAAGCTGGCCCGGTTGCCTGGATTCTCGCTGGCCGTCGAGGCTCCGTTCTTCAACGAGTTCGTGCTGCGTGTGCCGGGTGATGCCAACGACGTGGCGACAGCTCTGGCGGAACGCGGGATCCTGCCCGGGGTTCCGCTCGGACGCTGGTATCCCGAATATGCGGATTGCCTGCTCGTCAGCGTGACCGAGTTGAACACGCCCGAGGATGGCGATCGCATGGTGGATATGCTGGCCGAGTTGCCGGCGACCCGCAGCGTCGTGGCACGATGAGAGGAACCCCGATGGAACCGTTGC
>JBEIFE010000366.1:0-2794 GCA_040382575.1 Candidatus Sericytochromatia bacterium | reverse complement strand
CCCTCTCCCGGAAAGTCTGCTCCAGTCTGGCGACTTCACGCATCGACCGTTCTGTGACCCGATCCTCGATTCGCGCCTCGACCTCGGACAGGCGCTCCTCGATGTCTCGCTGATGTCGGTTCGCGAGATCGGAAGTGGCCACTGCGTATCCACGCTGGTAACCATCCTGGAGGGCTGCCGCGCGTGCTTCCTCGAGACGGGCATGGACCGTCTCGGGCAGACGCCCGATGGGGGTGTCTTGCAACCAGTCCAGGCCTGCCTCGGCCGCGTGGAAAGCCTTGATCCGGACGGTGGATGTCATGGCGAGCGCTCCTCCAGGTTGAATCGATGGTAAAGCCAGCCAACCCCGCTGGAAAAGCTCGTGGATCACAGGTGACAAGTTATGTACATCACGCAAGTCCTGGCCCGGGGGCGCTATAATCGCCATGGGAAGCCAGTCGGACGCTCGCTCGTCGGACCGGGGGCCATGCCGGAAATGCGAGGTTCGCACCGGAAACTGTGGCCAGCTTGGCCTGGAGGCCTAAGTCGATCCTCGCTCAGGATGAGCGATGGTCCCCCTACTGGCAGAATCAAACCCTGGCGCAAGCGGCCAACCTGTCCTGGACCGTCCAGCGCCCCATCATGAGGAGGCCCCTTGAATTCCAAGAGTCACGTTCTGAAGCCCGGCATGCTCGTCCAGGAGCTCGATCCCGCCGGCCAAGCCCGGATCTTCGTCGTCACGAAGCTCCTGGATGAAAACCGCTACTGCGGTCACGACGTGTTCTCGTGGGACGATTCGCTGGCCGAGGCCTGGAGCCACGAGCTGGCATCGCAGGGCCAGAGCGGAACCTACAAGGTTGCGGACAACAAGCTCTGGTTCGTCGATGGTGAGCAGAAGACGCTGGTCATGACGCTGTTCGAGTTGAATGGTGAGCGTTACTGCGTGGGCACCACCGCCGAGACCAAGGAAGTCTCGACGGCCGAACCTTTCGTCCCCTACGAGGAACTGGGCAGCAAGATCCGCCGCTCGATGGTGTTCTTCGATTACAACAAGTCGACCTGGGTCCTGCTTCCTTCGGACTGATGCACCATCGGGATCACCACCCGATCCAGCCATTCCCTGACGCCCTCGGCCGAGTCGCCCAGCGACCGGTCGGGGGCAACTCCTATCTTGAGCATGGGAAGCCCGGATTCGATGATGGCATCCTCCTTCATTTGACGGTTCTCTTCCTCCAGGTAATGGGACTTCGCCAGCCCCTCCAGGATGATGAGAGCGACGGGCTCGAAGCTGCCCGACCGGACGAGCACGAAATCGACGGGATTGTTCCGCATGCGGTGCCAGCCCGTGGGTGTGATCCGACCCGCGTCGAAAACGGTCGAGATGAGGACCCGCGGAAAGAGCAACAAACCGTGCGGGGTGAGGAGTCGGGAAACGAGCCCGTAGACCTCGGCCTGTCGGGCATCGAGAAACGAGGGACGTACCCGGATCAGGGTCGGTAGATCCCGGGGACCGAAACCCGCCTCGGGGTCATGGGCCGCGGCGATCCCGATCCAGACGAGAAAAGCGATGAGACCTGCCCCCAGGAGCCACAGCATCGATACCCACCTCTCCGCGAAAATGCCTTAGACTCGAACATTCTAGCGGCTATCGACGAATTCTTCGAAAGGACACCCCACATGCTCGGTGGCGGAACCAGCCTGTACGGGGCCTGGAATATCGGGGCCAGCGTCCAGAAGGCGCCTCTGAATCGCGCGCACCTGATCCGGATCGCCCGGACCTTTCGCCCTCACACGCGGTGGGCGCTCGGAAGTCTGGCCGTCATCACGACCTCGTCCAGCCTGGGCCTCGTCCCGCCACTGCTCCTCCGGTCCTTGCTCGACCATGCGCTGCCCGAACGAAACCTGGCTTTGCTGGGTTGGCTCTGTGCCGGGATGGTGGTCGTGCCTCTCGTGGTGGGCCTGCTGGGGGTGCTCGAAACGTACCTCGATGAGCGGATCAGCCAGGCGATCATGCTCGATCTGAGGCTCGAACTATTCCGCCACCTGCAAGGTCAGACGCTCGGTTATTTCACGGGTGCTCGTCCGGGTGAGCTCACCAGCCGCCTCCACAACGATGTCAACGAGCTGCAGGACGTCTTCTCGGATACGGTTCTGGCGGTCGTCAGCAACACGCTGACGGTCCTGACGACCCTCCTGGTGATCATCCCGCTTTCCTGGCCGCTGGCCGTGTTCGCGCTGGCCATCCTGCCCCTCTTCGTCCTTCCTGCCCGGTTCGTGGGAAAGAAGCGGCAGGAAATCGTTTCCCGGTCGCAGGAGCGTAAAGGTGAGCTGACGGCTTACCTGCAGGATGCCATGAGCATTCCCGGGTTTCTCATGCGGAGACTGTTCGGCCAGGCCGAGCGCGAGACCCTGAGATACGAAGCGATCTGCCGTGAACTCAGCACCCTCCAGATCCGTCGCTCGCTGCTCTGGCGCTGGCTGGTGGTCGCTCTCACCCTGTTCTCGTCCCTGGGACCTGCGCTGGTGTACGGTGCCGGGGGATGGCTCGCCATCCGGGAAGGGCTGTCGGTCGGCACACTGGTGGCTTTCGTGGCCTATCTGGGACGACTGTATGGTCCGGTCTCCGCGCTGGCGAACGTTCATGTGAATATCATGGGCGCGCTCGCGGTCTTCGAGCGCCTGTATCAGCTCCTGGACCAGAAACCCGAGATCCAGGATGCCGATCATGCCAGAGAACTCGCGGCTCCCGATGGCCACATCCGCTTCGAGGGCGTCTCGTTCCGGTATCGCCCCGACAAGCCCCTGATCGAGGATG
>JBEIFE010000365.1:0-2797 GCA_040382575.1 Candidatus Sericytochromatia bacterium | reverse complement strand
GCATAGACCCGCTCGAGATCCGCCGGTTCGAGAGGCGTGTCCGGTTCCCCGGCGACGCCATCGAGGATGATGATCCGTTCCGCGGATGAGCGCCAGGTGGTCCAGACCGCTTCAGAGGGGGGAGCCCCCTTCAGGACACAAGTCAGACCTGCGACGGATTCCGGCACCACCTCGGAAGCCCCCAGGAGGAGGGCTGCCTCGACCTCCCCGTCTGGCAGTCGCCCATCACGCGCATCGATCACCTCTGCCTCGCGCGGCGGGATCATGATCGGCACCGGGCCCGACGTGGGTTCGATCCGGTCGACGATACAATCGACGTCGGGATGGCCCTTCCTCCAGGGAGGCCGGACGGAATAGGCCACGTTGACCCAGCCCTCGAGCGCATCGGCCTGCTCGGCACCATTCCAGGCAGTCAGTTCCCGGATCTGAACCCCATCCTCGAGACGTAGCTTCAGATGGCGATCCTTGAAGACCTCGCGACCGACCACCCGGGCCCCCAGCAACCCGAATCGCGGAGGAGGATTTTTCTGGCCAAAGGGCTCGAGCTGGTCAAGCGCGGCCAGAAGGCCCTGATTCGCCTGAGCGAAGGGCAACTCGGCATCGAGCTCGATCCGGTCCTCGGGACGCGTCCAGCCCGTGATCCGCACGTATTCGGCCAGCTTGGCACGCAGGGCGTCGATCTGATCCCCCATCGCCGAGCATCCCGCTGCCTGGGCGTGACCACCGAAACCCACCAGGTGGGCCCGGGCATGGTTGAGCGCGTCGTACAGGTGCAGGCCCTCCGGTGAGCGTCCGGAGGCCTTCCAGAGGTCGCTCCCCCCGTGGGTGGAGAACAGCAGCACAGGGACCCGGTAGCGCTCCTTGATGCGACCTGCGACGATCCCGGCCACCCCGTGGTGCAGGCGATCGTCCGCGTACACGATGAAGGGTTCGGCGTCGGGGTCCCATCGGCGGTCGAGCTCGGCGAGGACCTGAGCCTCGAGTTCGGCGTTCAGGGTACGGCGCTCGCGGTTGATCGCCTCGAGTCGCTGAGCGAGCACATCCGCCTCGCGAGGGTCGTTGGTCGTGAGCAGGAGGAAGCCGAGGTCCGGATCTTCGAGGCGCCCGGCCGCATTGAGCCGGGGACCGAAGCCGAAACCGATGTCCTGGGCACCGAAGGTTTCCCACTTGCTGCCCGCGACCCTGGCGAGTGCGGGGATGCCCACGAGGGGCGACCCCATGGAGGTCCGGTAGCGCTCGATCCCCGTCCAGACCAGGGGACGGTTCGGCCCGTCGAGCGGCACCATGTCCGCGACGGTCCCGATGGTGACGAGGTCGAGCAAGGTCTCGAGGCGTGCCGAAAACCCGCCCTCCAGGGCGATCACGAGCAGCATCGCCACACCCACGCCGGCCAGGTCCTTGAGTTCCCGCATCTCGAGGCCCGGATGCACGATGGCGTGGCATTCCGGCAGTTCCTCGGGGATCTGGTGATGGTCCGTGACGATGAGGTCGATCCCGCACTCCCGGGCGCGATTCGCGGCCGCGTGAGCCGAGATGCCGTTGTCACAGGTGACGATCAGCTTGACCCCGCGCTCCGCCAGACGATCGACGGCATGAGGCGTGACACCGTAGCCATCCCGGAACCGATTGGGCAGGAAGGCCTCGACGTTCCCCTTGAGCGTGCGCTTGAGGTACCTGTACAGGAGCGAGGAGCTGGTCACCCCGTCGCAGTCATAATCGCCGTAGATGACGATGAGCTCCTGGTCGGCGATCGCCTTTCTGATGCGGGCGACGGCTCGTTCCATGCCCCGCGTCTCGGGCAGATTCCGGAGATAGTCGAGGCTCTCACGACTCTTGCGAAAGCGTGCCAGGGTCAGCGGGTCGTCGTACCCCCGGATCGCGAGTGCCCGCACCACGGCTGGCGGCAGGTTCGTCTCACGCCCCAGACGCTCGACGATACGTTCATCGCACGGTTTCAACGACCAGGTGGCCATCAGACCTCCTCGCCCGACATCGCGAACCGGGCCATGACGAGACGTGCCGGAGAAGGTTCAGGCGTACGGGGGTTGCAGAGCGTGTCGTATACGCAGTTCGCACAGGCGGTCGGCTGGCGCGGAAAGGACGGATCGTCGTCCAGGAGGGGGTCGAACGGTGCCATCGCCGCCGCAGCACGTCGCTCGAGCTCGAGGCGCATCGCCTCGTGACGGGCCGAGGAGGGGTCGAGGGTCCAGAGATCAGGCCCCTTCACCTGGACGTAGACCATCTCGACCTGGTGAGGGGCGATCGGCCCGCGTCCGAGGGCCGCTCCGGCCTCCACCAGCAGATACGGATAGAGTCGCGTCTGCCAGTCGTCGTGCAGGCGGGCATGAGACAGGTGCCCGGTCTTCCAGTCGAGGATGCTCCATCGGTCACCGACCTGCACGATCCGGTCATACCGCGCCATCACGGGAACGCCCGCGACCGTCGCGTGCAGTGCCTGCTCCGTCCAGACGTGGGCACCAGGCGGGATGCGGGTCTCGGGAGACGCCTCGAAGGTGCGCCACATCGCCTCGAGCTCGGGCAGGTCCGGGAGCCAGGCCGCCAGGGACCGGGCCGGATCGAGGCCACGCATCCGGTACTCGACCAGGCGGTGAAAGGCCTCGCCCAGACGCTTTCGCCGTTCTCCCTCGGCATCCTGAGCGCGTCCCTCGGGAGCGGGCCAGTAGCGATTCAAACGGTAACGCAGCGCGAACTGCCTGGGACACGTGTCCCAGGTTCGAAGCGCATGGACACTCAGGCGCGGCATCAGGTCACTCACCGGACATCTCCCTGCACGCAG
>JBEIFE010000364.1:0-2797 GCA_040382575.1 Candidatus Sericytochromatia bacterium | reverse complement strand
CATTGCTTGACCCGACTTTCGCGCGTGATAGCGGGGGAAGATGGTGCCGGTATCACGGTGCGGGAGCGCTGGGCCGGTGGCGGAGGTTTCATGGGCTGGTCAGGTCCTTCTGACGAGGACAAGCCCGTCGGTTGAACCGGTCACGAAACAGGCAGAGTCATGAAATCAGGGGGTAGACCTTCGTCTACCCCCTTCGAGTGTTCCGGGCGTGCATTTCACGTTCGAAACCCACGCCCGTCATGGCACCTATGTTCAGTCGTTGCCGAGATCTTCATCCTTCTCGAGTGCTTCGACCGAGTCGGGGGCATTGACCGTCTGATTGATCAGCGAAAGCTTGGTACGGACCATCTGTTCGATCTCGTTGAGGAGATCGGGATTTTCGCGCAGGAAGGTCTTGGCGCCATCGCGACCCTGGCCAATCCGGTGCTCTCCGTACGAGAACCACGAACCGCTCTTGCGGACCAGCTCGTGTTCGACGGCGAGGTCGAGGATGCATCCCTCGCGGCTCGCACCCTCGCCGAAGATCAGATCGAATTCGGCCACGCGGAAGGGCGGGCTGACCTTGTTCTTGACGACCTTGGTCTTGACCCGGTTGCCGATCTCGACGCCATCTTTCTTGAGCGTCTCGACGCGACGCACCTCGATACGGACGCTGCTGTAGAAGCGAAGAGCACGTCCGCCCGTCGTCACCTCGGGGTTACCGAACATGACGCCGACCTTTTCGCGCAACTGGTTGATGAAGATGATGATGCAGTTCGATTTACCAACCGTTGCCGTCAGCTTTCGGAGGGCCTGGCTCATGAGACGAGCCTGGAGACCGACGTGGCTGTCGCCCATGTCGCCCTCGATCTCGGCCTTGGGCACGAGTGCAGCGACGGAGTCCACGACGATGATGTCCACCGCACAACTCTTGACGAGGGCATCGGCGATCTCGAGCGCCTGCTCTCCGGTATCGGGCTGCGAGACGAGCAGATTGTCGATGTCGACGCCGAGGCGTGCGGCGTACTGCGGATCGAGTGCGTGTTCGGCATCGATGAAGGCTGCCGTGCCACCCAGCTTCTGAACCTGGGCGACGACCGTGAGGCTCACCGTCGTCTTACCACCCGATTCGGGGCCATAGACCTCGATGATACGGCCCTTGGGAAGTCCCCCCACGCCAAGCGCGATGTCGAGCGAGAGGATGCCCGTCGGCACGACACCCACCTTCATGCGGGCGTGGTCGCCCAGCTTCATGATGGAACCCTTGCCGAACTGCTTCTCGATACCGGCGAGCGCCATGTCCAGCGCGCGGCGCTTCTCGGTGGACTTGGAATCGGTGTTGAGTTCAGACCGCATCGGTGCTTGTCCTTTCATTCGAGGTGACGAGAACATGGTATCGAATGGATGTTCGATTGGCAAGGGCTCCGGGTTCTTCAGTCGAGATATTCCGAGACATCGCGCTCGATCAGGGCCTGTTTCAGCTTCATCAGGGCTTTCCCCTCGATCTGTCGGACACGCTCCCGGGTCACGCCGAAGACCGTGCCGATCTCTTCGAGCGTTTTCACGGGCGCCTGGTCGAGACCGAATCGCATCTCCAGGATCTTGCGCTCACGTTCCGTCAACCGGTCGAGCAGCTGTCGAATTTCTTCGCGGAGCAGGACGGCCGCCACCGCACTCGCCGGTCCGGGCGAATCGCGATCGACGATGAAATCTCCCAGTCGATGTTCTTCGTCTTTTCCGACGGGTGTTTCGAGCGAGATCGTGTCTCTCACCGTTTTCCGGATCTCGATGAGCTTCTCGATCGATACCTGGCTTTCCGTCGCCAGCTCCTCGTCCGTGGGGGCTCGCCCGAGTTGCTGCGTCAGGCGCTGGGTGATCGCCCGGAGCCGGTTGATCGTTTCCACCAGGTGCACGGGAATCCGGATGGTTCTGGCCTTGTCGGCCAGCGCACGGGAGATGGCCTGCCGGATCCACCAGGTGGCGTAGGTCGAGAATTTGAATCCCCGCAGGGGATCGAACTTCTCGACGGCCCGGATCAACCCGAGATTTCCTTCCTGGATCAGGTCCAGAAAGGCCAGTCCTCTTCCCATGTAGCGCTTGGCGACGCTGACCACCAGGCGCAGATTGGCCTCGATCATGCGCATCCTCGCACGTCTGGCCTCTTCACCCAGATTCATCATCTGTCTGGCGAGCGCGACCTCTTCCTCGGCCCGCAGCAGCGGGATCGAGCCGATCGCCTTCAGGTAGGTTTGCACGGGATCCACGGCGGCGGGTAGACGCTCGGCACGATGCCCGTTCCCGTTCCCGTTGGGCGTCGATTCGGCAACATCCAGGAAGGCGACTCTCAGGCGCGATCCATTCCCGGGAAGGGGTTCTTCCGGCTCGTGACGTTCCTCTACCTGACCATCCGGTGGCGTCCCCTCGATGTCGAGCAGGTCATCCGGCTCCGGTCCATCCAGGTCGATCAGCAGTTCATGGAGCACTCCGCCGCCATCCGGGCGTCCCTGGGTCATCCCGCCGCCTCCTCTCGAGGAATCGTGGCGGGGACATCTTGTGATGCGCAGCGTGAAGACTCAAGGCACGGACGGGGGTTCAACTTGCGGCGCTGGGCAGGAACTGGCGCACCGCCTCGATCAGAGCCCGGTTGCGATAAGGTTTGGCCAGGAAGCCGTCGCATCCCGCCTCCATGGCGGCTCGTCGGTCGCTGTTCGACGATCGGGCCGTCACGGCCAGCACTGGGATGTCCCGGGTCAACTCGTGGGCCTTCAGTTTCCGCGTGGCGGCCAGGCCGTCGCAGAGTGGCATCAGGATGTCCATG
>JBEIFE010000363.1:0-2810 GCA_040382575.1 Candidatus Sericytochromatia bacterium | reverse complement strand
TGAAGGCCATTTTCATGGCCGCAACCCTCAATCTGGCCGGGGCTACCCTCATCGGGACGGCCGTGGCCAAGACGATCGGCAAGGGCATCATCGATCCGGCGATCGTCACGCAGCCGCTGGTCGTGGCCGCGCTCGTGTCGGCGATCGCCTGGAACCTGATCACCTGGTGGTGGGGACTGCCTTCGAGCTCCAGCCACGCGCTCATCGGAGGCGTGGTGGGTGCCGGTATCGCGAGCCATGGCTTCAGCGCCATTCACTGGGTGGGGCACAAAGGCGTTTCCGAGATCTTCGAGAGCCTCGTGTTTTCGCCCCTCCTGGGTTTCGTGCTGGCCTTTTCCATGGTGGTCTTGCTCCTGAATGCCTTCCGACATTTCCTGCCCAACAAGGTCCGGGACATCTTCCGGGTCGGGCAGATCTTCGCAGCGACTTTCATTTCCTTCAGCCACGGTTCGAACGATGCTCAGAAAGCCATGGGAATCATCACCATGGCCCTGGTCTCGGCCGGATACCTGCAAGACTTCGTCGTGCCGACGTGGGTGATGTGGGCGTGTGCCCTCTCCATCGCCGTCGGTACGGCGTCGGGCGGGTGGAAGATCATCAAGACGATGGGGACCAAGATCGTCAAATTGCAGCCCCTTCAGGGCTTCGGTGCCGATCTTTCGTCCGCCATCATCATCTCGAGCGCTTCCCAGCTCGGTCTTCCGGTGAGCACCACGCACGTGGCTGCCGGTTCGATCATGGGGGTCGGTTCGACGCGGCGCTTCAGCGCCGTCCGCTGGGGTGTGGCGGGGAACATGTTGCTCGCCTGGGTCTTCACCATTCCCATCACCTCGACCCTGGCCTACGTGACCTACTGGTTCGTCCAGTACGTGCTCGGCTGGTTCCATCGCTGAGACCCACCTTTCCAGCCATCCCGACGACCCGCCCCGATATCCGGGGCGGGTCGTCCGTCTTGCACGAAGGGACTGGCACGGGTTGCCTTGTGTCGGCCTGGTGGCGATGCTAGGGTGGCCCTGCGACCCGTGAACGTCGCATCCGGGGCCTCGATCCGTTCGATCCGCCGTCCATCCGCATCCTTTCGACCCGACCCTTTCATGACCGACCTTGCCGGGCCCGCACGCGGTCGCGAACCGTGAAAGGAGCCAGGTATGGTCGGAAACAAGCCGGGTCCCGCCAAGGGAGATCCTCGCATGGTCGAGGCGGGCCGCCGTGGTGGTCAGACGGTCAAGGAAGAACGGGGTCGCGAGTTCTTCCAGCAGATCGGAAAGAAGGGGGGCCAGGCCACCAAGGCCAAGTACGGTCCCGAATTCTTTTCGAGCATCGGCCGCAAGGGGGGCGAGGCCGTCAAGAAGGAGCGGGGTATCGAGTTTTACTCGAGTATCGGACGCAAGGGGGGATCCTCGACTCGCGCCACGCGCCGGAAGTCCCCGCCCAAAGCGTGACTCCCCGGGAGGCCGGCTTCCATCGGGGGGCTGGCCTCCCCCGCGTCGCGGGCACGGATGCCTCCACGTTCGCTGCAGATCCGGTAAAATGCGACGGTTCACCCCGACCGCACCAGGAGCAGCGCGTGACACTCATCGATCTCACCGCCCACCAGCTCGCCGGACGCCTCCGAGCACGCGAGATCTCGTCCGTCGAGGTCACTCGGGCCTTCCTTGACCGGATCGAGGCCCTCGAACCGCGCGTGGGCGCATTCGTGACCCTCACCCCTGAGCAGGCACTCGAACAGGCCCGTGCCGTCGATGAGCGCCGTGCCAGGGGCGAGGATCTGCCGATTCTCGCAGGTGTCCCGATGGCCACCAAGGACAATCTCTGCACACGCGGTGTCCGAACGACGTGTTCCAGCCGGATGCTGGCCGACTTCATCCCGCCATACGATGCGACGGCGTACCGTCGTCTCGTCGAGCATGGACTGGTCAGCGTGGGGAAGACGAACCTCGACGAATTTGCCATGGGCTCATCGACCGAAAACTCGGCGTTTCATCCGACGCGCAATCCCTGGGACCTGGACCGCGTGCCGGGTGGCTCGTCCGGTGGTAGCGCCGCTGCCGTGGCAGCCCGCTTCGCACCGCTCGCGACGGGGTCTGACACGGGCGGATCCATCCGTCAGCCAGCGGCACTCTGCGGCCTGGTGGGCATGAAGCCGACCTACGGGCTCGTTTCGCGGTACGGTCTGGTGGCTTTCGCTTCCAGCCTGGATCAGATCGGTCCGATGACCCGGGATGTACGCGACAATGCCCTGATGCTCCAGGCGATGGCGGGACACGATCCACTCGATGCCACCTCGTTGCCGCAGGCCGTTCCCGATATGCTTGCCGGGCTCACGGGGGACCTGACGGGTATCCGGATCGGCCTCATCGACGAACTCATCGGTGACGGTATTCACCCCGAGACCCGTAAGGCCGTCCTGGCTGCCGTGAAAGTATTCGAAGCCCGTGGGGCAGTCGTCGAGCCCGTCAGTCTGCCGATGGCCCAGCACGGGATTGCTGCCTATTATCTGGTGGCCACGGCCGAGGCCTCCAGCAATCTCGCGCGCTATGACGGCGTTCGATACACGATCAGGGCCGAGGCCGATGACGTCCTCACGCTGTTCAAGAAGACCCGTGCCCAGGGTTTCGGGGCCGAGGTGAAGCGGCGCATCATGCTCGGGACTTATGCGCTTTCCAGCGGTTACTACGATGCCTACTACAAGAAGGCCCAGCAGTTGCGCACCCTCATCCGTGAAGATTACGCGCGAGCGTTCGCTCGCTTCGATGCCGTCCTGTCTCCGACGACGCCGGATACGGCCTTCCGGATCGGTGAGAAGACCG
>JBEIFE010000362.1:0-2818 GCA_040382575.1 Candidatus Sericytochromatia bacterium | reverse complement strand
TTCGGGGATGCTGAGGGTCGCGGCGAAGTCGGTCAGGGTCGTTTCCAGGTAGGTCAAGCCCCGGCGCCAGAAATCGGGATCCCGGATGTCCTGACCGATGTCGGCCAGGATCTGGCGAGGAGACGCGGAACTTCCACGTCCCAGCGCTTCCAGGAATCCCGGAATGAAGGATGGACCCTCTTCCCGGAATTTCTGGAACAGGGCATAGACCAGAAGTTGCCCGAACGCATACGAATAGCAATAGAAGCGGTGATGGGCCAGGTGCGGAATGGTCGCCCAGCCCCAGCGTTCGAGCGGCGAGAAGTGGACGGCCGTGCCGTACAGTCGCTCGTTTTCCTCCCCCCAGATCTGGCAGAGTGTATCCGAGCCGAGTGGTCCTGTGCTGGCGGTCTCGCGGACGCGCCATTCCCAGCGGGTGTACATGGTCTGGCGGAAGACCGTGACGATGGCGTCCTCGAAGCGTTTGGCCTGCAGTTGCAGGCGGACCTCGGGATCGGTCTCGGTGGCCAGGAGGCGTTCCAGGACCAGGAGCTCGCCGAACGTGGAGGCCATCTCGGCCAGAGGCGTGACGGCCTGGTAGTGGAAAAAGGACTGTTTCGCCGAGAGCTTGAAGTGGATGCCGTGACCGAGTTCGTGGGCCAGCGTCGCGATATCTTCGAGGCGATCGGTGTAATTGAGCAGGATCCAGGGGTGCAGCCGCGGTGAGATGCCCGCGCAGAAAGCCCCCCCCTGCTTTCCGGGGATCGAAGGGACATCGATCCACTGGCGGGAGATGAACTGTCTGGCCAGGTCTCCGAAGACGGGGGTGAACGCATCGAAGGTCGAGGTGACGATCTGGCAGGCTTCCGGGTACGCGATGCGGCGCGGCGAGTTGCCATACGGGGCCAGCACGTCATGGCCACCGAAGTTCGCGAGACCGAGGGCCTTCGCTTTGAGGTCGTAGTAACGGTGAACCAGCTCGTACCCGGATTCGATGGTCTCGATGAGACGCTGGAAGACCTCTTCTTCCACATCGTCCTCGAGCAGGGTCGGGGAGTAGACTCGCGAGTGCTTGCGGAGCTTCAGGTCGAGCGTGTGATCCTGGTACAGGGTGTTGGTGATGAACCCGAACAGGGCACCCCGGTCCGCGAATCCTTCCAGGAGGGCCTGGACACTCTGCTGTCTGATGGCCCGATCCGGGTGGGCGCGCAGGGCACGTACCTCGGAGAGGTTGAGGTCGTTCGTGGCGGCGTCGCGGTCCAGACGGAAGCGCATGCTGGCCGTGGTCTCGCTGTAGAGCTGCTGCCAGGCACGGACACCGGTCAGGTTCTTCAGGTTGACGAGACGTTCCTCGGCATCCGAGAGGGTATGCGGAGCGGTCTGACGCAGGCGTGCGAGATGGTAGTGGTAGGGGGCGAGGGCATCCATCGTGAGCAGGGCGTCGAATCGAACCCGGTCGAGTTCCTGGATTTCGATCTCGAGAAAATGCAGATCGTTGCGGATCTGCGAGGCCTCGCTCAAGATGCGCTCGTAAAAGACCTTCGTCGGTTCCGAGACCGAATCGGTCGAGAACACGAGCATGGCAAAGCCCGTCAACTCGAAGAGCGCCTCCGAGATCCGTTCCTGCCATTGCAACCACTCGCGCAACTGCTCCGGGGTGGCTTCACGGATCTGGCCCAGCCGGGCTTCACGAAAGTCGGCTGCCTCGATGCGAAGGCGATCGAGATCCTGCAGGATGCGGGGGTCTTCCAGGCCATCGTAGAGGTCCGAAAGGTCCCAGCGCGGGGAGACGTCCGTCTTGAGGCTCAAGTCACCGTCCCCTTCGCGTTGCATGCAAGCCGTTCCCTGGCGATGATAGCAGGCCGTGCGGGCTCCAACCACTGGGTGGACTCGTGCGTGATGGAAGTGACATCCCCTGCTCTGTCCGGTTTCCTGGTTTTTTAAAGATGCCTTAAAGTCCTCTTTGGCAAGCTTGGTCCTCTGGCGGCGACAAGATGCTGTACAGAGACCTCGCCACGAGGGGAGCACGAGGATGCAGCGCAAGCGTTCATGGCATACGGGTTTGGCGGTGATGGCCCTGGTCCTCGCCCTGGGAGCTTGCGGACGCAAAGGCGGTCCCGTGGTCGATCCGGGCGAGGAGCCCGAAACGCCTCCCGCCCCTTCGACGCCAGCCCCCAATCCGACGCCGAGCACGGCTCCGGTCCCGCAACCTGGGCCCGTCAATCCCGTCCCGACCGCCGACCTCACGGCTCGCGTCCTGCCCGTCCAGACGCGGGGGTTGCTGATGTCCCGGACCGTCGTCGCAGAGGTCGAGGTTCTCAACCCCAACGATGTGCGGGTCATGGGTACGCTGACCGTCAAGTTCGGGGATGGCAGCGGAACCGACGCCACCCAGACCCGTAATCTTTCTCTGGAGCCCCGGGAAGTCAAGACCGTGACCTTCGAGAGGAAGGCGTGGATGGGGGGGACTGCCGTCCAGGCCAGTATCGTGACCCAGAAGCCACAGGTCACGGGACCCGGTGCATTCTATAGATAGCTGATGCGGCCCAGGTATCTCGAGGTCATCATTCTGGCGGGAGGCACGTACTTCCCGCCAGAATTTTTGCAACGGGGTTGACGGGAGATATGCAGGGTGTTACATTGAGTTTCCCGACGCAATCAAATGTCGTGAACGGCAACGAGCCGACTGTTGATGGCGTCCGTACCTTGACAACTGCATAGAAGAGCAAATCCCAAGGATATTAGTTGCCGCGAGGCGCAGCGCAAGCTGCGGTGAGCGGCCAATGTAATCCGAAGGATAATCCAAAAGAGTTGACCTCGATGGGTCGCGCAAGCGACG
>JBEIFE010000361.1:0-2822 GCA_040382575.1 Candidatus Sericytochromatia bacterium | reverse complement strand
CGCGCCGACAGCGGCGACGGGTGCGCCGACGTCAGGACCAGATGCCGGTTCCGGTCGACGATCGCCCCCTTCTCGCGGGCATTCCGTCCCCACAGCACGAACACCAGCCCCTCGCGACGCGCGTTCAACTCGCGGATGATCGCATCCGTGAAGCGCTCCCAGCCCTTGCCGTGGTGGGACGTGGCCTGCCCCGCCCGCACCGTGAGCGTGGCATTCAGCAGCAGGACACCCTGGGCCGCCCACTTTTCGAGGTTGCCGTGCCGCGGCACGGGTACGCCCAGGTCGTCGTGAAGCTCCTGGAAGATGTTCACGAGCGACGGCGGCGCGGGCACGCCGCGCGGCACCGAGAAACTCAGGCCATGCGCCTGCCCCGTTCCGTGATACGGATCCTGCCCGATGATCACGACCCGCACGCGGTCGAACGGTGTGCAATCGAGCGCGCGGAAGATAAGCGGCCCGGGCGGATAGAACGTGTGCCCCGCACGCCGCTCGGACACCAGGAATGCCCTGAGCTCGCGCATGTACGGCTGCTCGAACTCGGGCATGAGCACGGCTTTCCAGCTGGGGTGCAGGCGCGGGTCGAGGGGGACGTCGGGAGGTCCGTCAGAAGGCATGGCAGGTCCGTCATCGGGTGGGGTGCGGGCAGAGTCCATCCTGCCCCTTCTCGCCTGGTAAGGAAAGCCCTCCGACCACGACCATGAATCGGGCTCGGATCCCCTTCCATTCGTGATTCCCGCCTTGCGGGAGGTTACAAGTCGTGCGCATCTCGGTATTGTCAAGATATGGTTAACTGGTGTTGGGGTCGTGAGCTTTCGACCCCTCGACTGGAGTGAACGAGGAGCGACGTGACGGTGCAATCGACCCTGGATGCAGGCCCTGGCAAGGAATCCCCGGACCCCGATCCGGCGCGTCGCACGGTCAAGGTGGCCATTCTCGACATGTACAAGGGTGACGCCAATCAGGGCATGCGTTGCATTCGCCAGCTCCTCGCAGAGGCTGGCGAGCGGCACCCCGAGGTCGTCTTCACCATCGAGGAATTCGACGTCCGTTCCGGGCATCAGGTGCCCGACCTTTCTTTCGACCTGTACATCAGCTCGGGCGGACCCGGCAGTCCTTTCGACGGTGCTGATCAACCCTGGGAAGCCGCGTATTTCCGGTTCCTGGACGACATGATGGCCCATAACCGTGGCCAGGGCCCGCGCAAGTTCCTGCTGGCCATCTGCCACTCGTTCCAGCTCCTGTGCATCCATCTGGGCCTGGCCGAGGTCAAGCTCCGCAAGTCGGGCTCGTTCGGTGTGATGCCCGTCCACCACACCGAGGCCGGGTTGAAAGATCCCCTGTTCGGCCTTTTGCCCGACCCGTTCTACGGCGGCGACTTTCGCGAGTGGCAGGTTCTGCAGCCGCGTCACGAGCGCATCGCCGAGGTCGGCGCAAGTATTCTGGCCATCGAGAAGGACCGGCCGCATGTGCCTCTCGAACGCGCCATCATGGCCATGCGCATCTCGCCCGAGATCGTGGGCGTGCAGTTCCATCCCGAGGCCGATCCGGCCGGGATGAACATCCACTTCAACGAACCGAAGCGCAAGGCCGGGATCATCGAGAAGCACGGGCAGGCCAAGTTCGACGAGATCCAGTTCCGGATCCTCGATCCGGCCTCGCTGGGAGTGACCTACACGACCGTCATCCCGGAGTTCATCCGCACGGCGATCCAGGGCCAAGCTTGAACGTTTCTTGAGCAAGTCTTGACCTCGTCTTCACGATTACGTCATGAAGACGAGGAGGCCCGGACTCATGACGCGCGTTTTCAGGTGGCTACCGCTGGCGATCGCCCTTCCCCTGGCCCTCCTCCCCGCCTGCGGCAACACACCTTCCAGCGGCGGCAATCCCGAGCCCGTCTGGCGCCCGAGCGCGGGACCGGGCGCCCCTGCGGGAGGCACGACCGACCCGGCCACCGCACGGCAACTCGAGTCCCTGCGGCAAGAGGTCGCCACGACCTACCAGCGGCTCAACAGCCTGACGGCCGATTACGATAACCGTCAGACCCGCGGCAACGAGAGCTACTTCGCCAAGGTCCACATGCGCTTCGCGAAGCCCCGGAAACTGCGCCTGGACATCGAGGCGTGCTCGGTATCCCTCCTCAGCGGCGCCTCGGTGCTGTGGCTCGGCGACGGGACCGTGCGGGCCAAGAAGTCCATCGGCGTCCTGCCCATCTCGACCACGAGCCCCCTCTCCGAGAAGCCCTGCCTGCGCGGCTGGCTCTACTCGGATACCGACTACGACGCGATGGTCCGCTCCCTGCTGGCCGGCTTGGTATCGGCGCGGATCGTGGGCCAGGGGACGCTGGCCGGTCGTCAGGTCCTGACCGTCGAGTTCCCGGCGCGCCTGCCGGGCGTGCAGGTCGAGCGCGTGGGCATCGATCTGGCCCTGCGCCTGCCTGTGCTGCGCGAAATGCGGGAGACGGCCCAGGGCGCTCCCGTGTTCACGACCACCTACTCGAAGGTGGTCCCCAACGCCACGTTGCCGGGCAACTCCTTCTCGCTCTGACCCGCCGATCCCCGTGCCCGTTCCCCCGGTGACCGCCCCCCCCGCGATCGGCTCTCGTGCCGCCGTCCGCCGCCGTCGTGCGCGCCGTGCCGGATCGAGTGACGGCGGGATCGTCGCGCTCGAGATCCTGCTCGGGACGGTGCAGCCCCCTGGACGGGGCAAGGAGCCCGAGCCAGCGATCGACCTCGCCCCGTTCCGGACGATCGTCCTGCGGCTGGCATTCCTGGTGCTGGCCGGGGCCCTGGATGCCTGGCCCGGGCCGGATTCCCTGCCCGTGG
>JBEIFE010000360.1:0-2838 GCA_040382575.1 Candidatus Sericytochromatia bacterium | reverse complement strand
CACCATGATCACGGGCAAACGGGCGCGCCACGCGTGAACGAGCGCCCGCGACTCGGGACCGCTGATCCAGCGAGATTCCCCCGTGACCGTGGCGATCCGGCCGTCGAGAGAGGTGGCTGTCTTGAGGAGAACCCACGGCCGTCGCTCACGCATCCAGGTGAAGAACGGGGCGTTGAGGCGTGCAGCCTCTCGTTCGAGGACGCCGGACCGGCAGCGGATCCCCGCTGCTTCGAGCACGGCACGAGCCTGGCCTGCCGTCTGCGGATTGGGGTCGTCCACGGCCCAGACGACCTCGGCGATGCCTGCCTCGATGAGCGCCCGAGTGCAGGGCCCCGTGCGACCCTGGTGGTTGCAGGGTTCGAGCGTCACGAAGGCGGTGGCACCGCGGGCGGCCTCGCCGGCATCCCGCAGCGCGACGACCTCGGCATGAGGGCCGCCGGGGCGTTCGTGATAACCCTCGCCGACGACTTCTCCGTCACGCAGGAGCACGCATCCGACCCAGGGGTTGGGATGCACGGCACCGCCCCCCGAGCGAGCCAGTTGCAAGGCCCGCTCCATCCAGCGGCGATCGGATTCGAACGCGGGAAGATCCATGCCCATGATTGTCGCACGTCCCACCCCGGGACGAAGCCCCCCGGAGCGGGTAAGACGGGGAAGAAAGGAAGCCCGCGCGTGCCCTCGAGACCGCTCCTGATCGCCCTGCTCGCCGCGTGGATGCTCGCACCTGGGCCGGTACGGGCCTACCCCGTCAGCACGACCTCGGACGACATCCCGGATCCCGGGCACGGCGAGTTCCTCACCTACCTGACGTACACGGGGAACAACCTGCGCGTGCTCGACGGGCAGACCTTCCAGACCAATCCTGCGGGCTCGGGCTTCCAGATGGCGGACCTCTGGAACAGCGTCGAGGTCGGGGTCCTCCTGGACACGAGCCTCCAGGTGATCGTACCCGCGACCTGGTACCAGAACTTCGACGGCAGCGACCCGGCCAGTGGGGTCAACGATGTGACGCTGGCCTTTTCTCGACGCACGTGGAGCAATGACCGCGGCAGCCTGCGCAGTCGCTTCCGGGTCGAATGCCCCACGGGCAACCCGGAACTCGAACTGGGAGCCGGGGCATGGGGGATCGGAACGGACCAGGCCGTGCGTCAGGATCTGGGGGATGACTGGACCTTCACGGGGCTGCTCAACCTCGTGTATCGCAGCCGGCAGGTGGCCACCAACCCGGAGACGGGCCTCCCCGTGCCGGTCTGGCGTGGGGTGTCCGGCAACCTCAACTTCGCGATCGAGCGGGCCCTCGGGCCCGTGGACCTCAGCCTCGAGTGGCTCATGGGCTTCACGACGCCGGGAGAGACCAATCGTGAGGCCGAACCCGAGAGCGGGTTGTTCCTGGGGACCCTCTCGCCCGGGATCACATTCAACCTGGGCTCTGACGACATCTTGCAACTCGCAGCGCTCACGACGCTCTGGCGGACGGGCTGGCAGGACACCTTCGAGCTCGGTGGCATCCTGGGTTACTGCCACTCCTGGTGAAGAGCGAGACGTCACCCACGGATTCGGTCCAAGCTGACCGATCCGGGATGGGGACGCCGGTGAGACGGTGGGGAAGTCCCCACCCCCCACGGAGAGAGCTCATGTCGCAGAATCCCCTGATCCCGGCGCTGTTCAAGGTCGCGAGTCAGTCGAACCCCGCCTCGGTGGCTGGCGCGATCGCCGGCACGATGCGCGAGCGCGGCCGGTGCGAATTGCAGGCCATCGGTGCCGGCGCGATCAACCAGGCGATCAAGGCGATCGCCATCGCGCGCGGCTACGTCGCTCCGGCCGGGATCGATCTGATCTTCGTGCCCGCCTTCCTGGACATCCAGATCGCAGGCGAGGAGCGGACGGCCATCAAGTTCGTCGTGGAACCGCGCCGCGCTTGACCCCCCGGCCCGCCCATGGTGAAATGACATTTCGTCCCGACGGGTACTTCGTGTACCCACGAGTCTGGGTACCACCGCACGGTCAGGGGTTTTGAAAGTCCGGCTATTCCGGCTCCCGAACCGGCGCGTCTCGCCTGGGTTCACCCATAAAGAGGAAGGAAAGCCCATGTACGCCATCATCGCCACGGGCGGCAAACAGATCCAGGTCGAGGAAGGCCGCTGGATCGAGATCGAGCTGCTCTCGGCTCCCGAGGGTGAGACCGTCACCTTCGACCAGGTGCTCTTCGTCGCTCGCGACGGCCAGTTCCAGGTCGGCTCGCCGACGATCGCCGGCGCCACCGTGACCGGCAAGGTCGTCCGCCACGGCAAGGCCCCCAAGGTCATCGTCTACAAGATGCGCCCCAAGAAGCACTATCGCCGCAAGAAGGGCCACCGTCAGCCGTTCACGCGCGTCATGATCGAGTCGATCAAGGCCTGAGCTCCGGAAAGGTAGAAGAAGCACCATGGCACATAAGAAGGGCGTAGGCTCGACCCGTAACGGCCGCGACTCCAACGCGCAGCGTCTGGGCGTCAAGAAGTACGGCGGCGAGGTCGTTCGCGCCGGTAACATCATCGTCCGTCAGCGCGGTACCCACTTCCACCCCGGCGACCACGTCGGGATGGGCAAGGATCACACCCTGTTCGCGCTCGTCGACGGCACCGTCCAGTTCGAGCGGATGGGCGTTCGTCGCCGCAAGATCAGCGTGAAGCCGGTCGCCGTCGAGGCCTGATCGAGATTCGCCAGGGGCGCCCCGGGAGACCGGGGCGCCCTTTTTGCTGGGAGGTCAGTACCGGAGAACCGGGCGTAACCCGATGTCATGGTGGCTGGCGGTATGCGAGTTCCGGAGACTGAGGTGCCAGACGCCGGCGAGCGTGT
>JBEIFE010000359.1:0-2842 GCA_040382575.1 Candidatus Sericytochromatia bacterium | reverse complement strand
GTCAACACAGGCGCCTGAAGATCGGCAGGGCTCACGGTCGAAAGGGTGCGAACGATTGCCTTTTCACTGGAACCCGAGCCGAACTTCGCCGAGTACGTGTAGGTCTGTCCCGCCTGGAGCGGCGAATCCGTGAAGGGGGTGGTGTTCAGTGCAAAGTCATTCTTGTCAGGCACACCGCCTCCCGAGCGCACGAGGCTGGCGGGAGACGAGCCCCAGAGAAGGATGGCCGAAGAGGTCGAACTATTCCCCGTGGATGCTGCCAGCGTGACACTGCGGGCCAGGAAGAGGGTGGTGCCACCAGCCGTGAGCGCCTGGGCCTTCTGGATGGCTGAGCAGCCCGCGAGACTCGCGGCCACGAGAATAAGGGGTAAGAACTTGGTCACGATATGAGATCCTCCTCGGCAGACGAACTCTGAACAATTCAAGCATCGGCAGGTCACCCATGCCCGGGCGGCCTTTCTTATACACCCTGGCCCTTGAAAAGTCTCCATGGACAATCCGTGAACGGGATTGGTACGATGCGGGCGCGCCGGAGCGCGACCGGCCCGTTTCCCGATTCGCTGCATCACGCCGGAGGTCTCCGTGAGCACCGTTTCCCCTGGACTCCTCGATTCGATCGAATCAACCCTCATCTCGGCCGAGCAGATCCGGGATCGGGTCGCTGAACTGGGACGTCATATCACCCAGGACTATCACGGCAAGGACTTGCTCGTGATCGGAGTCCTGAAAGGCGTGGCCGTTTTCTTCGGCGATATCCTCCGTCAGATCGAGATCCCCTGTGACATCGACCTGATGGCCATCTCGAGCTACGGTGCCTCGACCCGCTCCAGCGGGGTGGTCCGGATCCTCAAGGACCTCGAGGAAACGATCACCGGGCGCCACGTACTCGTCGTCGAGGACATCATCGACACCGGTCTCACGCTCAGCTACCTCATCCGGATGCTCAAAGAGCGTCGCCCGGCCTCCGTGGAGGTCTGTACGCTCCTCGACAAACCCGCCCGACGCCTGGTCGACACCCATGCGAAGTACGTGGGCTTCACCATCCCGGACAAGTTCGTCGTGGGCTACGGCATGGACTACAACCAGAAGTTCCGCAACGTGCCATTCCTCGGTATCCTGAAGCCCGAGGTCTACGCCAAGTGATCCGCTGACCGGAATCTCCCCCGGTCAGAGCGCGCGCATGTTATACTGATAGAGCAAAGGCACTGGACGGTTCACCGTCACGTACCGAGAGAGAGGGCCTTGGCCCCCTCTCTCGTGTCGCTATCAGGGGGGTTCGTGTCCCGCATCGCCGACACCGTCAAGGAAATCTGCACCCCGATCGCGGCCGAACTTGGCCTCGAACTGGTCGAGGTGGAGTACGTCCGCGAAGGCGCTCGGTGGGTCCTGCGCGTGACGATCGACTCCGAGAACGGTATCTCGCATGCCGAATGCGAAGCCGTGAGCCGGCAACTCGACGAGGCCCTCGACCGGGCCGACCCGATCCCCGGTGCCTACGATCTCGAGGTGACCTCACCGGGGGCAGAGCGCCCCCTGCGGACGGACCGGGACTTCGACCGGTTCAAGGGGCGCCTCGTACTTGTGAAGACCTTCGCACCCGTCAAGGGCAAGAAGGAGTGGACGGGACACCTGATCGACCGCGTCGAAGGCGCGGTGCAGATCCGGGTGGGTGAAAAGGAGATATCCTTCACGCCCGACCAGGTGTCGCTCGTGAGATTGACCGTCGATTTCCGTCGACACGGTCTCGACGACCAGAGGGAGCGTCAGCAGGATGAAGATTGACAAGGAACTCTTCAAGCAGATGCAGCGCGAGCGGGGGGTGACCACCGAGGTGCTGCAGGAAGCTCTGGAGGCAGGGATGCTCTCGGCGTACAAGAAGACGTCGAATCCCCGACCCAACACCATCGCGCGTCTCGACCTCGAGACCGGTGAGTTCCACATCCTCGACCTCCGGGAGGTCGTCGAAGAGGTGGAAGATCCGGACAGCCAGATGCCCCTCTCGGAAGCGAAGGAGCTGCTGGATGAGGCCGAGGTCGGCCAGGTGCTCGAGATCGATGTGACGCCCGACCCCAGCGAGCTGGGCCGTCTGGCAGCCCAGATGATGAAGCAGGTCCTCAACCAGCGCCTGCGTGAAGCCGAGCGCAAGATCGTCCTCGACCAGTTCAAGGGCAAGGAAGGCGAGACGATCATCGGGACCGTGCAGCGGGCCGAGGGTCGGAACATCATCGTCAATTTCGGCAAGGTGGAAGGCATCGTCCCGGGCTCCGAACAGGTTCCCGGCGAGCAGTTCCGCCCCGGCGATCGCATCAAGATCTTCCTGATCGAGGTGCGCGAGACGACCCGCGGCATGCAGTTGCTGGTGAGTCGGGCTCACCCGGGCCTGGTTCGCGAATTGTTCGAACTCGAAATCCCCGAAATCATGGACGGCACGGTGGCCATCGAGGCAATCGCCCGTGAAGCGGGTTTCCGCACCAAGATCGCGGTGCGATCCCGCGATGGTTCGGTTGACCCCGTCGGCGCTTGTGTCGGTGCTCGCGGCGGTCGTATCCAGGGCATCGTGAGCGAGCTGCGCAACGAGAAGATCGACATCATCCGCTGGTCGGAAGATCCCACGACCTTCATCGCGAACTCGCTCTCGCCCGCCAAGGTCGTCTCGGTCAGCGTGTCCGGTCTCGAGCGGACCGCCCGGGTCGTCGTCCCTGACAACATGCTCTCGCTCGCGATCGGTCGCGAAGGGCAGAACGTGCGCCTTGCGGCCCGTCTGACCGGCTACAAGATCGACATCAAGAGCGAGAGTCAGCAACGCGAAATCAACGCCGCGGCCCTCGAGGTCGCGATGGGT
>JBEIFE010000358.1:0-2842 GCA_040382575.1 Candidatus Sericytochromatia bacterium | reverse complement strand
ATAGTAGGCCACCGACGCGATCGAGTTGAGGATCGCGATGAGTGCGAGCCATCCGTGACCGGTCGCAACGACCTCCGAGAAGAGCGTGAACTTCCCGAAGAACCCGACCGTGGGGGGAAGGCCCATCATCGACGCCAGCGAGACCCCGATCACCAGGGCGAAGAGAGGGTTGGTGCGACCAAGACCCGCCAGCTCGTCGATTTTCGTGCGCTTCTCGCCGGGCCCAGCCCATGCCGTCAGGACAGCGAAGAGAGGAAGCGACGAGAGCACGTAGGTCGCCAGGTACACGAGCATCGCTCGCGCGGCATGCCCGTGGCCCCCGATAGCCACGATCCCCATCAGCAGATAACCGGTATGGGCCACGCTCGAGAAGGCCAGCATGCGCTTGAACTCGGATTGCCCGAAGGCGAGTGCGTTGCCGACCGTCATGGTCAGGATGGCCAGCACCGACACGACGTCCACCCACTGAGCATGAGCCGGGAGGAAGGCCGTGCCGGCCACCCGGATGAGCAGGCCAAAACTTGCCGTCTTGACGGCGGTGGCCATGAACGCGGTGATGGGAGTGGGAGCACCCTGGTAGACGTCGGCAGCCCAGGCATGAAAAGGAACGGCCGCCACCTTGAAGCCCATGCCGGCGAACAAGAGGAGGACACCGATGAGCGCCAGAGGCAGTTTGCCCGCCTCGGGGTGCGAGAAGAACTGACCGATGGCATGCAACTCGACCGATCCGACCATGCCGTAGAGGAGGGCGATACCCATCAGCAGCAGCCCCGAAGCAAACGATCCCAGAAGAAAGTACTTCAGGGCAGCCTCGTTCCCCGTCACGGACTGACGACGGGCTCCGACGAGCACGTACACGGCAATGGACATGACTTCGACGGCCACGAACAGCGTGATGAGATGCGTGCCCGAAACCAGCGCCACCATCCCCGCCACGGCGAAGAGCAGAAGGCTATAAACCTCCCCGTGCTCCATCTTCTCCTGGGTGAAGTAATTCCAACCCATCAGGACGGAGCAGAAAGCCGCACCAAGAATGAGAAGGGTCAGGAAAGTGCCGAAGTTATCGACGGCCACCGCCCCACCCAGGATCTGCTGGGCATAACCACCGGGATACCGGAGCCAGGTTGCGATGGCGAGACCTGCCGAGACCGCGAGCGTACCAAGCGTGAAACCAGGCAGGAAACGCGACTGCTGCTCGGGCAAGAAGACCTCGAGCAACATCAGGAGCAGGCCGCCCAGCCCGAGCGCCAGCAAGGGCGAGAGCAGGAACCACTGTTCGAGGGGCATGGACCTAACCTCCGTGCGACGAATGGGCCGCCGCCTCGTTCGAGGCGGGCACGACGGCCTTCTGGATGGGGGCGAGGAGGACCTGTACGCTCGGATCGATGCGATCGAGGACGGGCTGCGGCTGGAAGCCAGTCCAGATGATCACGAGGACCATCGGAACCAGGATGACGGCCTCGCGCAGCGCCAGATCCCGCAACTCGGGTACAGGCTTGGCACCCTTGGCAGATGCCGGGACGGTTCCGAAGAAGGTCCTTGCGATCATCCAGAGCATGTAGCAAGCGCCCCAGATCACACCCGTGGTGGCCACGACGCCGAGACTACCGTTGCTGGCGAAAGCCCCCATCAGAATAAGGAACTCGGCCACGAAGCCATTGAGGCCGGGTAAGCCCACGGAGGCCATTGCCACGATCAGAAACACCGTGGTCAACCAGGGAACCTGCCGCGCGATACCGCCGAACTGGGCGATCGTCGTGCCACGGCGCTCCGCGAGCATTCCCACGAGCAGGAACAAACCACCTGTCGCCAGGGCGTGGGCCAGGAACATGAAGACCGCGCCACTCCAGGCCTGCGGGTCGAGCGAGAAAACGCCCAGCAAGAGCAGCGCCATGTGCGAGATGGAACTGTAGGCAAGCAACCGCTTCAGGTCGGTCTGGATGAGCGCGAGCCACGCGGCATAGATCGTCCCGATGACGGCCAGCGCCATCAGACCGGACTGAGCCGACCGGGCAGCGACGGGGAAGAGCGGCAGTGCGAAGCGAAGTATGCCGTAAACGCCGATCTTGCCCATCACTCCGCTGAGCAGGAAGGTCACGGGCGTGGGAGCCTCGACGTAGGTATCAGGAGCCCAACCGTGGAAAGGGAAAAGACCTGCCTTGATGGCGAACGCGAAAATGAAGGCCCAGAATCCGAGCCACATGGCGTTGCCCGCGAGCGGGGTGGCCATCAGATCCGGCAGATCGAACGACCAGTTGCCCGTGGCGTGCATGTGGTGCGCCCCGACCCCCAGAATGGCGACCAGAAGAGGCAGCGAGCCGACGAGCGTGTAGATCACGAAGCGGGTCGTGGCCTCGAGACGCTTCTCACCGCCCCAGCGCCCCACCAGAAAGAAGGCGGGCACGAGCATCAGTTCGAAGAAGACGTAGAACAGCAGCGTGTCGAGTGCGAGTACGGCACCAGCCATCGAGCCAGCCAGCGCCAGCATGCTGGCGTGATGAAAGCGCTGATGATGGCTGACGTCCCGCGAGGCGAAAAGGGCGACCGGGGTCAGCAAGGCGATGAGCACGACGAGCACGAGGCTCGCGCCGTCAACTCCGAGGTGATAGTGCACGCCCGCCGTCTTGAGCAGGAGCTCGTTGACCTCGAACTGTGCCCCACCGAGGCCCGTCTGGAAACTGGCCAGTAGCGTGAGCGCGAACACCACCTCGATCCCGGATGCCACGAGAGCGGCGATCCAGGACGCACGGGGGTCACGGACCGGCCACAAGGCGAGTGCGAGCCCCGCCACGAGTGGCCAGAAGATGAGGAGGGATAGAATCACTTGGTCCATGTCGGCAGT
>JBEIFE010000357.1:0-2842 GCA_040382575.1 Candidatus Sericytochromatia bacterium | reverse complement strand
GGTCGTGTCGCTCTGGTAGGTTCACCAAGCGGCCACGGATGTCGCATCGTGCTCCGCGCCAGCTCGACCACAGGACGCCTGAATGCCAGACATCGCCGTGATCACGAACTCCCTCTGGACCGAGCCGCCACGGCTTCGTCGACAGGTCACGGACCTCCTCGTCGGTGACGGTCACCGCGTGGCGTTCTTCGAGCGTCCGGCGATGCCATGGGCCTCCGTGAAGCCGCTGGAGCGCGTCTCAGAGTCGGTCGTCGTCGCACGGCCGAAGTGCCTGATCCACCCTCAGTTGCGTCTGGTCGGCCCGCTTGCCGAACTGAACGCGATGCACGCATCATCATCGATGCAGCCATTGATCCGTGAGCTCGGTCTTGGACCCGCCACGACGGTCGTGAACTTCAATCACGACATCTTCTTCATCCGTCGACTGTTCCCATCCAACCGGATCATCACGATCATCAACGACGACTTCGAGTCGCAGGCCAGGTTCCCGAGGTTTGGCCACGTCACCCGGGCGCTTCGACAGACGTGCATGGACAGCGACGAGGTGCACACCGTCTCGATCAGCCTGGTCGAGCGGCTGAGTGCCTGGTGCGAGCCCAAATTGTTCCTGCCTTGGGCCGTCCGTCCGTATCGGGCTCCCAGCGAAGACATGGCTCGGCGCAAGACGCTGCTTTTCTGGGGATCGATCGACATGGCGATCGATCCCGCTGTGGTGTCGCGACTTGCCGAGGAACTTCAGCGCCGAGGCCCGGACTGGAGGCTGATGTTCGTGGGCCCGACCCGAGTGGCGCGAACCCGGCAACGGCTCGCCTCCGAATTGCTGCGCCACCCGAACGTGACGCTCCATGACTCCACCCCGCTGGATCAACTCCCGCTGGACGACGTGCTGGCCGCCATCATCCCGTACGGTCGGGAGGAGTGGGTCAAGTCGGTGATGCTGGCGAACAAGACGCTGTCCCTGCTTGCCGTCGGGTTGCCCTTCATCATCACAGGGATGCCTAACTTCATTCGCAAGCCCTTCATCCTGCGACTGGATGAGTGTCTGGGTGTCCGTGAAGCGATTGATGCCTGCAGCAGCGGCTTCATGGGCTGGCAGCAGGGCATCCAGTCATTCTTGGCAGAGCACGACGCGCAGTCTCGTCTGAACCAGCTCGGCATCCCGCGGGGCGTTGCATGATTCAAGCAGTCACCGTCGGCGCCTTCCTGATCGCGTGCGTGCTGAGCCTCCTGCGTCCGGGCTGGGCCCTGGCGCTCGTCCTATCCATGTACACAGCCGAGCAGGCGCTCCAGGCATCGTCCGGCGTGTTCGTTCGGTTCACCTGGCTCGCGAATCTGTGCATTGCGGTGGTAGCCGGGCTCTCTGCTCTGGGGTGCCTGCAGCGACAGGAACAGCCATTCGTGGGCTACGCGAATCGTGTCTGGCTCGTTCTCATGGGGCTCTACGTCTGGTCATCGGTGTCGCTGCTCTGGACCCCGTCGTTCGAGTCGGCACTGGGTTTCACCACGTGGGGATTGCCTTACCTCATCCTGTTCATGCTGGTCTCGCCCCTCCTCATCGACGGACTGGATGATCTCAAGGCCTTTCTCGGGGCCTATGTGGTCTGGGGCACGGTGCTGGCCTTGGTGATCCTTGCGAACCCTGCCTTCGAGATCCGCGACGGCCGACTGACCATCTCGATCGCTGCCTCGCTACGTTCCAACCCACTGGCGACGGGCGAGCACGGTGGCCTGCTGATGGTCATCTGCGTCCTGCTCCGTCCCGAGTCGCGGCCGACCTTGTGGGCCGTCGTGCGGGTCATCGGGTTCCTAGCCGGTCTGGTCCTGGCACTGCGATCGGGTTCGCGCGGCCAGCTGCTCTTCGCTGGCATGGCATCCATCGTCTTGCTCCCGTTCGTCCAGCGCTCGCGAAATGTCTTCGCCTTTCTTGGAACGGTCATCCTGGTCTCGATCCTCTTGTTCGGCGCGCTGCTGATCGCGGGTCAGGTGCTCGACTTCGAGGGCCTCAAGCGTTGGGACGCCTCGACCCTGCTCACAGGATCCGCCGTTCGTTCATCCAATGCCATGGACATCCTCAGGGCATTCGCCCGCGATCCGGTGGCGTGGCTGATGGGCCTCGGCTTCAATGCCTTCCCGTTCTACAGCCCAGCCGTCACGGAGGGCTACTCGCACACTTTGTTCGTCGACATCCTGACTGAACTTGGCCTTCCTGTCTTCCTCGTCTTTCTCTGGGCCATGTGGATCACCTATGGCTCGCTCAGAAGTGTGGCCAATGCGGCCCCCACCGAGAGCGGGCGAGTGTCCGTGCTTGTGCTTGCAGCGCTTCTCCTGTACGAAGTTCTGTTGGTCAACAAGCAGGGCAATCTCTGGCTCGCCTTCCCGTTCTTCCTCCTTGCTGCGCTTGCTCAGCGGATCGCCGATCGGGAGCGGGCCTTTGGAGGCCTCGTCCAGGACGGGTTCCCCGAGGTTGGCGGTGACGAGGATGATGCCCCTTCCGAAGATGGCGCGCCTGCCCGAGCTCGATTGAACGGCTGACCGACATCCGAGGTCGCAGGGCTATACTTGCAACTCACGTTCTTCGGGGTCCGCGATGGATCGCGCGCTCCGGTAGCAGATTGAGGTACCTCCGTGCACGTTGCCATCCCGGCCATCCAGTGCGGCAACTTCGCCTCGGTGGTGAACATCATCGCCAAGGCTGGTGGCACGGCGCGCCTGATCGACGATCCCAAGGAACTCGAGGCATTCGACCGGGTCATCCTGGCGGGCGTCGGTGCGTTCGACTTCGGCATGTCGTGCCTTGAGGACGGAGGCTGGATTGAGCCGCTCGACCGGCTCGCGCGCGGGG
>JBEIFE010000356.1:0-2853 GCA_040382575.1 Candidatus Sericytochromatia bacterium | reverse complement strand
GAGCACATAGGCCATCGCACCCCAGACGCCTACGAAGATGACCAGGGTGATCCAGAAAATGAGGTTGTAGATGCCATCGACGTTGTCGGCGATGGGGGTGGCATTGTTCAGGCCACCCACCGCCCAGGCCGGATGGCCAAGCGCCAGAACGAGCAGGGCGGACAGCAGGCCCATTCTTCGTATCGGCGATTTAGCAGGGAAGAACACGAATTGCCTCCAAGTCTGGGCCACGCCTAGAAGACGTAAAGCGAGAAGAAGAGCAGAATCCAGACGACGTCCACGAAGTGCCAGTACCAGCCGGCACCCTGGAGAGCGAAGTGGTCGGCCTTCGAGAAGTGGCCACGCGTCGCCCGAACCAGATTCACGAGAATGAAAATAGCCCCCACGATGACGTGCATCCCGTGGAAGCCCGTCAGCATGTAGAAGGCATTACCGAGCAATCCACTGGTGAAGCCCAGGTGAGAGTGACTCCACTCGTAAGCCTGTCCACCGATGAACAGGATTCCAAGTAGAACGGTCAGCAACAGGCCTGTCACGAGACCGCGGCGATCATCCTTCATCAACGACGCCTCGGCATAGGTGTAGGTCATGCCCGAGGTCAGCAGGATCAGGGTGAGGGCGATCGGCAGGGCAAGGTCTTCGGCGACCGGTTCGGAACCCATCGGGGGCCAGAGGGCCGAGCCTGAACGGGTGTAGAAGTAAAAGCCGAAGAAGGCCGCGAAGAACATGACCTCCGAGGCGATGAAGAGGATCATCCCCAGCTTCAGGTCCGTGAGAGGCTTGTGCGCATCGGAGGCAGCGTGCTCCGTCATGTGCGTCCCCGTGCGACCTTCGTGGATCAGGTCCCGCCACCAACCCACCGTTCCGACGATGGTGAGGATGGCACCAAGGATCAGGACCAGTCGGCCCTGGGCAGCGTAAGTAAAGCTGAATGCAAGGCCAAGCGCCATCATCACGATGCCGAGAGCCCCGACCGGCGGCCAGGGATTGGTATCGACGTGGGGATGATCGGCGTGACCGTGCTCGTGGGCGAGTTCGTTCACAGATGGATCTCCTTGCAGGGTCCAGGCCCCGTCGAGGGCTTCAACGAGATCGGGGAGGAGCGCGTGCGCCGCAGCCCCGGGCAAGGCGTACAAGCCTGGTTGTTTCACATGCTATCACGTGTACCCCGGGAGGGGGCGAGCGCACCGAATGAATGGCAGCAGCGTGATACCATTCCCCTTCACGCCACCGATATCAGGAGTTCGATCGATGCCCACACGTTCGCCGCTACCCATCCTCTTTGCCACGCTGTTCACCGCGATGACGGGATTTGGCATCATCATCCCGACCCTGCCCTTTCTGGTGACGCGATTTCATCTCGGTAGTCAGGAACTGGGTTTTCTCCTGGCCACCTATTCGGCCATGAACGTGGTCTTTGCTCCACTCTGGGGACGTATGTCGGATCGGATCGGTCGTCGCCCGGTCATGATCGTCGGGGCCGTCGGGCTGGGGGTGTCGTTCATCGGATATGCGCTGGCGCAGGCCCCGTGGATGCTCTTCGCCTCTCGGTTGACCGGCGGCATCCTCGGTGCGGCGCTTCTCCCCACCGCCAAGGCCTATGCAGCCGATATCGCCACGGATGAAACCCGTCCGAAGTTGCTCGGCATTCTGGGCGCGGGACTCGGTCTTGGCATGGTCGTGGGTCCCGCCATCGGTGGCATGGCCTCTCGGCTTTCACCCGAGGCTCCTTTCTGGATGGCTGCCTGCATGACGCTCGTGACGGCGGCTCTCGTGGGCGGGGTGCTGCCGGATGCGCCCGCGACCACTCCCTTGGCGACTGGCCACCTGACTGCGCTGGGACGAGCCGGTCGTGCTCTTGCTCCCCTGGCCACGCTCTCCTTCACCCAGATGCTTGCGTTCACGGCGATGGAGGCCACCTTCGTGCTGTATGGTCACGATCGCTTCAATCTGGATGCTTTTCATATCGGTCTGATGTTCCTGGCCATGGGGCTGGTTTCAGCGGGGTTTCAAGGTAGGGGCGTGGCACGGATCATCGAGCGTATCGGTGAGATGGGGGCCGCAAGGCTGGGGTGTTTTGCGCTCATCGCCGGCTTTCTGGGGGTTCCTGTGTCTCCGAACGTTCCGGTTTTGACGGTTACCTTCTGTGCCTTCGGCATCGGATCGGCCCTTCTGCGAACGAGCATCGCAGCCAGGGCGGCCAGGCAGGGAACCCAGGGACACGGCGTTTCGATGGGGATCGTCGATGCGGCGGATTCACTTGCCCGGGTTTTCGGGCCGGTGTTGGGTGGGGCATTGTATGCTCGCGTGGCCAGCTTGCCTTATCAAGCCGGAGCAGCCATCGTGGCCGCGGCTCTGGTGTTCACCTGGCTGGTGGAGCGTCACGACTTCGTGAGCAGCAGGGCAGCTTGAAGGGCAGAGGTACCGGAACGACCTGAGCGTCCTGGACAGGCACAGGAAAGAGGGAGGCAGCCGATGCTGCCTCCCTCTCTGTCTGTCTGACCGGTGGGTGTTGCTGTCCTAGCGGAGCGACTTCACCTGCTCGGCCGTGACCTTGGATCCCGTGTTCCCCCAGGAGGTTCGCTCGTGGTTCACGACGGCCGCGATCTCCTCATCGGAGAGTTGCGGGAACGCAGGCATCTGACCGTTGTAGCTCTGGCCAAGGACCTTGATGGGACCCTGCAGACCTTTCAAAACGATCTTGATGTGCTCGGAACCATCGCCCTGGGTGGTGTATTCCGAACCCTTGAGCGGCGGGAACATTCCGGGCATCCCTTCACCCGTACCCTGGTGGCAAGACGCGCAATTGGCCTTGTACACCTCTTCACCGTTGACGGGACCCTTACGAGCAGG
>JBEIFE010000355.1:0-2853 GCA_040382575.1 Candidatus Sericytochromatia bacterium | reverse complement strand
CCACCCTCGCGCCCCAACATGACCATCTGCTCCGTGCTCATCCACGACGGCACAGCCAGCGCGACCGCGCGCTGGTTCCAGGGCAAGATGACCAAGCCGCGCATCGACCAGTTCAAGCAGCGCTTCCCCCTGGGGATGCAAGTCCTGCTCTCGGGCGAGGCCAAGATGGACGGGCCCCGGGGAGCCCTGGCCTTCGATCGCCCCGACGTCGAGGTGCTCGGGCAGGACAGCGAGGGATCCGGCGATTCCATCCACGTCGGCCGCATCGTACCCGTGTACGCCCTCACCGAGGGCCTGCCCCAGCGCACGCTGCGCCAGGCCGTCCATGCCTGCATCCAGGCCTACGGCCCGCTCGTCGAGGACTTCCTGCCGTCCGCCACGCTGGCGGCGCTCGACCTGCCACCCCGCCAGGAGGCCCTGCGCGGCATCCACTTCCCCGATTCCATGGAACAGCGCGACCGCGCGCGCGATCGCCTCGCCTTCGACGAACTGTTCCTGCTACAACTGGGCCTCGCTTACCGCCGCGCACAGCAACGCGACCAGGCCGCACTCACCATGGCCGGCACGGGCCGGCTCACCCAGGCTCTGCGAGAGGCGCTACCCTTCACGCTCACGGGGGCCCAGGAACGGGTCTTCGCCGAGATCGTGCAGGACCTGGCCCGACCTGAGCCCATGAACCGTCTCGTGCAGGGGGACGTGGGTTCGGGCAAGACCGTCGTGGCCCTGTTGACGCTGCTGGTGGCCGTCGAGAACGGGTACCAGGGTGCGCTGATGGCCCCGACCGAGATCCTGGCCGAGCAGCACTTCCGCAAGTTCCAGGAATGGCTCGCGCCCATGGGCATCCCCGTGGCCTCTCTCCTGGGCAAGCACGGGAAGCGCGAGCGCGCCCCCGTGCTGGAAGGCGTCGCCAGCGGCACGATTCCCCTCCTGGTGGGCACGCATGCGCTCATCCAGGATTCCGTGAGCTTCCACAGCCTCGGCCTGGTCGTGATCGACGAGCAGCACCGCTTCGGCGTCAAGCAACGTGCGCAGCTACGGGCCAAGGGCCTGCATCCCGAGGTGCTCACCATGACGGCCACTCCTATTCCCCGGACGCTGGCTCTCACGCTGCACGGGGATCTCGACGTCTCGGTCATCGACGAACTGCCGCCGGGCCGCAAACCCATCCAGACGAGCTGGATAGGACAGCGGCAGCGCAAGGATGCCTGGAATCTCGTTCGCACGGAGCTCGAAAAGGGCCACCAGGCCTACGTCGTCTTTCCCCTCATCGAGGCCTCGGAAGAACTCGAGCGGGTGCGCGCCGCCACCGAGGAAGCCGAGCATCTGGCCCGCGAGGTCTTCTTCGACTGGCGGGTGGGCCTCCTTCACGGCCAGATGGACCCCGTCGAGAAAGACGCCATCGTGCAGGCCTTCCGGCGCCACGAGCTGGATATCCTCGTCTCGACGACCGTCATCGAGGTGGGCGTGGACGTCCCGAACGCCACGGTCATGATCATCGAGAACGCCGAACGCTTCGGCCTCAGCCAGCTGCACCAGCTCAGGGGCCGCGTGGGCCGCGGTGGCGAGCAGGCCTACTGCGTGCTCGTCACGGCCACCCAGAGCGAGGCGACCCGGCAGCGCATGGAGGTCATGACGGCCACCCAGGACGGCTTCGTCATCGCCGAGCAGGATCTGCGCCTGCGAGGGCCCGGGGAGTTCCTGGGCACGCGCCAGAGCGGGCTGCCCGACTTCGTGCTGGCGGACATCACGCGAGACACGTCCCTGCTCGAGAAGGCCCGCAAGCTGGCATGGAAGGTCATCGAGCAGGACGAGGGGCTCCAGCGGCATCCCGTGCTGCGCGCCGCGCTGTTCCGGCACTTCCGGACCAATCTGGGCTTCCTGGGGGTGAGCTGATGTTGCGGATCGAGGGGGGCGCCTGGCGTGGCCGGCGGCTCGAGAGCGTCCCGGGCGAGGCCACGCGACCGACGGTGGCGCGCGTCAAGCAGGCGCTGTTCAACGCGCTAGGACCGCGCATCATGGACGCACGCGTGCTCGATTGCTTCGCCGGGACGGGCGCACTCGGCCTCGAGGCCCTGTCCCGCGGGGCCACCTCGGTCGTGCTGGTCGAACAGGCCCCGGTCGCCCGACGCGTCATCGAGACGAACATCCGGACGCTGGGCGCGGGCGAGCGGGCCCGGCTCATGAGCTCGGATGTCTGGAAGGCCCTTGCAGAGGGAGCCAGCGCCGGAATGGATGGCGTACTGGCCGACCCACCCTACCGGACCCTCGACTGGGAACGGTTCTTGCTGGCGCTACAAGCGGCGCCCGAAGCATGTCCGCAGTGGGTCATGGCCGAGCACGGGCGAGGTGAAGTGCTTCCAGAAAAGGTCGGGATCCTGGTCCGACACCGACGATACCGGCACGGCGAGAGCGAGGTCACCTGGTATCTGCGAGAACCAGGCTGATCCGAGGTACAAGATCCGGACGTGGGAGACCCGCCATGCCGGACAACGTCGGAAAACATCCAACCCAGCCCCACGGTCAGGGAGGCACCGGACGCCACCGACCGCATGGGACCGAGCAAGCTTCTTCAGCGCGTTCGGGACACCGCCCAGCCCATCCGCCCGAGGCGAAGACGCTTGCGGCCCGGCAACACGGGGACACGCGTGGCAACTCCCTGCTGAACGAACATCACCGGCATGGAGCCCACGGCACCCACACGGCCATCGATGCGGCCCGGGTGGCTCGAGAGGTTCCGCACCTCGCCCATGAGATGGCGGCGTTCATCGCGACCCACCCCCATCTGGACTCCCGGATCATGCGGGCATTGGTCGAGATCGGCAAGGACGCACCGGATCTGGGCCGTTGTCTCAT
>JBEIFE010000354.1:0-2856 GCA_040382575.1 Candidatus Sericytochromatia bacterium | reverse complement strand
GCCATGCTCCTGTTGGAGGTCCGCATGACCCAGCGTATCACCCGCTCGAATCTGGCCAGGTCACCGATCGCGACGGGCGGTTCGGCCGCTGTCAGCCCACCCGCGCCCCCTCACGGAGAACAGGCCGTGACCGTTCCGGGCGATCGTCGCCAGTCCGCTATGCCCGGTGGAAAAACGTCGAGTCTCTCGTTGCCCCCGATCAACCGGGGGCTCGATGCGCTGGGTGGTTCCAGGGCCTACCTGGAGGTATCCAGGAGACCTGCCCCGGAAAATGAGCGGAACAGGGTCCCAGGTGGAGAAACTGCGAGCGTGTCCCTGCCCGCGAACATCGAGGACCGTTATTCCAGGTTGACGCCAGCCCAGCTCCAACCCGGCGACGCCCGGAAGTTGAAAGACCTCGACGACAGGGTCAACAACAGCCTCTCACGCCTGGATCCCGTCGTCTCGGCATGGAAGGGTACGGCGCCAGCCGGTCAGGTTGCCGCATATGACCGGGTCAACGGTGTGGTGGCGAACGATCGGCGCGCTCAGGCGGCTCTCGCTGCCCTGCTCGAATCCGGCAAACTGACGGAATCCCGAGCCTCGGCAGACGGAAAATCCCTCCTCGAGACGCTCGATGAGGCCTCTCGCAGGACGGCCATCCCCCCGCTACGGATGGAAAAACTGCTGGCTGACGTCGTCCAGGAAGTGGCCGACCCGGTCTCGATCAACCAGGGCACTCGCTCCACGTGTACGGCGGCAGCGACCCAGATCCTGATGGCCGTCAGCGATCCTGCAGAGTATGCACGTATCGTGACAGGGCTGGCATCCGGGGATGGAATGGTCAGACTCCGAGACGGGCAAGACATCCGCCGCGAGGCACAGGCCGAACTTGCCGACGACAGCTTGCGAACCGACTCATCGCGGCTTTACCAGGATGCCGTGATGCAGTTGGAGGTCTTCTCCCCCGATCTGGACTATCGAAACCCTCTCACGACGCCCTCCGGTAAGGGTCAACCCTCCGCCCCATCCCTCTACCGCCCGGATGGAGTGGCGGTCGATCCACAGCAGGATGCAGGATTCGCGATACAACCCGGGGTGGCCAAGGTCATGTCCGCCTTGACCGGGATTCCGCATGAAGCCGTCCATGGTCGGCTCTATCGGGAAGACCGGAGCGCCTACATACCGAATCCCGAAGCTTTGAAGCTCATCGACCGGAATCTGGACGCCGGAAAGCCTCTTGCGGTCGCGATCAATACGTCGGTGGCCGGCCAAACCGGGCACCAGATCGTCCTCGTCGGCAAGGAACGGGGACCCGACGGTCACGATGGTTATCTGGGTATCAACCCCTGGGGCATGTCGCATCGCTTCACGCGACAGGATCTCGAGGCGATCACGGTGGGCGTGGTCAGCCCCGAAGCGCGCTGATACTGCTGTCCGGGATAACCGGTCACCCGTGCGGGTATGCAAGGTGCAGAAACTTGCCATGCCAACGTTTGAGGTTCAACCGTGCGCAAGAAACTGCCCCTGGCCCTCTTGACCAGCCTGCTGCTCGCGGGCTGCGACCAGACGAAACTCACCGGCCCCCAGGCGACGGGCACGACCCAGGCCCGGGGCTCCGCTTCCGAGCCGGGTGCGTTCCAGGCGGGCGGAGGTCAGGTCCTGGATGCCTCGGGAAATGCCGTCGCGGGAGCGCGAATCCGGGTCTTTGAGTCAGCCTCTCTGCCCGAGGGAGTCCCCGCAGGGCTCCTCGACGGGCGGGCCAACCCGCTGGTCAGCAACCCGTCAGGGAACCTCGTGTCGAACCAGACAGGCGCCTTCATGGTCCGGGCGATCGCCCGCCCGGTGATGCCCACACGCAGCATCCAGGCCTTGCAGGAGGTCACGACGGATGGGGGCGGTCGTTTCTCGCTGGCCGTGCCGGCGGGCGTCTACAACCTCGAAGCGGCCGCCCCTGACGGCAAGACGAAGGCCTGGCAAGCAAACCTCTCCGTCACGCCGGATGGCCGCTTCGAGACCTCTCCGCTCAAGCTGATGCCCACGGGTCGCATCTCGGGTCAGGTGGCGGCAGAGGATCCGGGCGTCCGGGATCTCCTCAGAACCCAGGTGTTCATCCCGGGTTCATCCTATGCCGCCAGCACGACGACGGATGGCTGGTTCGTGATCTCGGACGTTCCGCCCGGGACCTTTCCGATCTTCGCCTGGCACCCGACTCTCGGGGAAGCCATGCTCGAGGCCTCGAAAAGTATCCACGTGGAATCATCCAGGACGACCGCGACGCCGAAACTCGTCCTGCGACGTCCGGTTCCCGAAGTGGAGAGCATCCTGGCGGCAGGCACCTCACGTCCCGTCGCAGCAGCCGCTCCGGGGACGAGCCTGGACCTGGTCGGACAGCGATTCGGGGCCACGAGTGGCCGGACCTTCAAGGTGGCCGTCCAGGGGGTTCCGATCCTCGATGCGCGCCGCCTGTCGGACGAACTCATTCGCTTCACGCTGCCGGCAGGCGTCCGGAACGGGAACGTGACACTCGAGGTCGACAACGTCTTCGCGCCGGCGCAACCGCTCCGGGTGGTGAAGTCGGTGGTCTGGAAAAAAACGAACGTGGAAATGACGGCTGGCGCCACGGCCGACCTCCACGTGCTCCTGGACGTCCGGGACACCGACGACATCGCCGTGGTGCCGGTTCACGATGGCGGTCGGATCGTCAGGCGTCCGGCCGAACTCACCTTCGCCGTGGATGGACCGCGCCTCTACGTCGGAGAGGAAGGCACACTCCGCGCGCTGTCAGAAGGCCATGCGACCGTCACCGTGACCGCGGGTACCTTGCCTCCCAGGACTCTCGAGGTCTCGGTTCTGCCCGATGGCCATGCCAGTATC
>JBEIFE010000353.1:0-2868 GCA_040382575.1 Candidatus Sericytochromatia bacterium | reverse complement strand
TCGAGGGAGGCCTGGCGCACCAGGGGGATGTTCTCGGCATCGGTGCAACGGATCTGGATGGTGACGGCGTACATGACGGTTCTCCGGGTGCGGACGAGGGAATCTGTCGCCCCATGTATGCCCCGTCGTTCGCATGCCTATGCGCGTGGTATCAAAATCGGCATGCTTACACGGGAAACGTTGTATCATTGCCACGGCGCCCTGCCTGCCATTCCCCCTTCATCCACCGGGAGCAACTGACCGTGGCCAAACTTCACCGTCATGCCTGGATCGCGTGCTGTCTGCTTCTGGGGTGCCCGGCCAGCTCGGGGGGGACAGGTACCTCCGCCAGCCCCTCACCGAGCCCTTCCCCCAGCCCCAGTCCAAGCCCCACGCCGAGCCCATCGACGTCCCCCACGCCCCGCCCGGCATCCGAACTCGGCAGCATCAGCCCCTTCGCGACGCTGGCCTATCCCGTCGCCAACGCGGCGCTGGTCCGTACCACCAGCCGCGTCTACCTGTTCGGAGGCACTACCGACTGGAGCACGGCCACGGACAGCATCCAGGTGGCGACGGTGGCCGCGGACGGCAGTCCCGGAACCTTCGAGCGAGCGGGGCACCTGGCCACGCCGGCGACCGGGGCCCAGGCGACGATCATCGGCGATCAGGTCTACGTGCTGGGTGGGTCCACCACCGATCTGCAGACCCACGTCGAGCGCCTGATCCAGACGGCGCCCATCAACCCGGACGGCACGATCGGTACCTTCACCACGCTCGGGCAGACCATGATGATCGACCGGGCCCACTTCGGCCTGGTGAACACCGGGAAGTACCTGTACGTCCTGGGGGGATTCCCCTTCATGGCCACCGTCGAGAGCGCCGAGATCAAGCCGGATGGCACCCTCGGCGACTTCCAGCTTCTGTCTTCCACCACCCTGCCCGTGCCTCTGGGGATGTTCAGCACGGCCACGGTCGGGAAGACCGTGTACGTCCTCGGCGGCCAGACCGTCGACTTCGTGAAGGATGAGATCATCTCGGACAAAAAGGTCTACTTCTCCCGGATCGGGGATGACGGCAAGCTCGGGGCCTTCCGGGACTTCGGTATGTCCTTGACCGCGCCCCGGAGCCGGGGGATGGTCGCCGTCTTCCCGTCCACGCTCTACCTTTTCGGTGGGTCCGGTCCAGACTCGACGGTCCAGGTGGCGATGGATCGGAGCACGATCGATCCGACCGGGACGACCATCGGGTCGTTTGACTACCGGAACAGGTCGGCCGCCACGCTCACCGTGCCCACGGAAGGGGCGTCCTCGTACCTGGGGACAGACTTCGTGTACGTCTTGGGTGGTCATCAGCCAGGACCCAACCGGGTAATCGACGATGTGATGCAGGGGGCACGGGTGGCGAGGTAGGGTGCGCTCTAAGGGCTTTACCTGCTATATCGGCTCGAAGAAACGCAGCAGCTGCGACCGGATCTCCGCCGGCGATGCCGTCAGGTCCACGGTGGCGAACCGGATCCGGTGCCCCTGGATGACCACCGATTCGTCGACCATCTCGCCGATCGCCGGATGCAACAGCAAGCCGCTCGCCCGCTCGGCAAGGGCGTCCCCGCCCCCGACCTGCGAGCGCAGGTAGGCGTATATCTGGTAGACATAACTGCTGCTCAGGGATTGCTCGCGGTACCAGCCGCGCTTCACGATCGACGTGAACTTGGTGTCGATGATCATCCGCTGCGCGGTTGCCGGGTGGTCGAGCACGATATCCGTTCGCATCGTCGGCAGGATCCGGTCGATCCCGGCCGTCCTCTCCTCGATGGGCCAGCCCATCGTCCCGCCGCACTTCACCCGCCAGCCGTGCGGGCTCAACACGACCGTGTAGAACCCGCCCACCGCTCGCTCGAACAGACGGCGTACCCAGTTCGATTCACGGTCTGGCAGCGCGAGCACGTGCGTTCCCGACGCCTCCGTGGGGAGCACCAGATCGAACGCCAGCTGGGCGGCCGCCACCATGAACCGGTCGTCCGCATCGTGGCGGCCAAAACGGTCGGTGCTCATCCGGGCCCGGGTCGGAGCCTCGCTCGATACCCCCATGGCCTTCATGGCACTCGCCAGGGCACGGCACCGATGGCCCAGGTCCTTCCTCCGGACGATCCGGGAAATGGACTCCAGCGCTGCCCGGACGAAGCGATTGCGCGGGGTGTCGAGGGTGAGTTCGTCGAACCGGCACGCCACCTGCCCTCTGTCCATCAGCTGCTGCCGCTCGGTGGTCAGGACGTCGATCCGACCCCGCACGCGATGGATGACGGCGTCCCGGGTTCGATACCCGAGACTCAGGCGGCGACGCTGTCGCACCTCGACCGCGTGGGCAAGCATCTCGGCGACCAGATCCGGCAGGTCGTCCGGGCGATCCTCGAGGCCGACCTTGCCGACGCCGCTCATGCGGAACAGGTCAGAGGCATAGAGCATCAGCAGCCAGAGGTTGCGCACCGGAATGCGTCCGACGAACCCCTCGGCGCTCGTGGATTCAGCATCCATCCGCTCTGCGACGACGCTCATCACCAGCCCTGCAACAGCTTCGCCGTCGCCCTCCGGGCTTCGTCGGGCGCATCGAACCAGTATTCTTCCAGCAACGGGCCGATCTCCGTCTCCACGACCTGCTGGAACCAGCCCTTCGTGTCGCCCGGTTCAAGGCGGTGGGCGGGGGTGACATAGCTGTGGCCGATCCGGAAGGGCTTCCCGAGGCGCGGATCGGCCGCGATCTGGTCGTTCAGCTCGGCGATGCGGCGCTCGATATCCGCGACCAGGGCGGGATCGACCCCGCACTCCCGGACCACCCAGTCGCGCCAGACAGGGCCCAGTCGCGGCTCCAGACCGACGACCGCGAAGCGGCGAC
>JBEIFE010000352.1:0-2870 GCA_040382575.1 Candidatus Sericytochromatia bacterium | reverse complement strand
GCCGGCCCGGGGGGGGCGGCCGAGAGGTGCGGCAGCGCGGGGACCCTCCCCCGCGCGCGGACGGCCCGGGCCGGGGGTGGCGCGCGGGTCGCCCCCACCCCGGCGGCCGCCGTGGGCTCGCGCGGCGAGTGCGAGGCCGAGGTCCTGGGCGTCCTCGCTTTCCTCGGTCTGCACGTGAGCAAGCTGGCGCAGGATCTGCTGCTGTTCACGACCTACGAGTACCGCTACCTGAGCCTCAGCGAGGCCGCGGCCCCGCGCAAGGGCGCCGTGACGGGCAGCTCGATCATGCCCCAGAAGAAGAACCCGGACGTCTTCGAGTTGCTGCGGGCGATCGCGAGCAAGCTCTACGCGCGGCACTTCGAGGCCCTCGAGGTGCTCAAAGGCCTGCCACTGGGTTACAACCGCGACTCGCGCGAGACCAAGGAGAGCATCGCGGCGGGGCTCGATCTGGCGTTCGAGGCCCTCGACCAGCTCACGAGCGCACTGCCGTGCCTGGTGGTGGACGAGGCCCGGATGCTCGCGGCCGTGCGGGGCAACTTCTCGATGGCGACCGACCTGGCAGATGGTCTGGCGCAGCGCACGGGGCTGCCGTACCGGCAGGTCTACCACCTGGTGGGCGACTGGGTGAAGGAGGCGATCGCCGCCGGGCGCACCTTCGATGCCCTCACCCGCGACGAACTGGTGGCCTTCGCGGCCAGCCGGGACCTGAGCCTCGATCTGGATGCGGCCACCTATGCCAGTCTGGTCGAGCCCCTGGAGGCGATCGCCCGGCGCGACACCGTGGGCTCGCCCGCGCCGCACCGCACGGCCGAGGCCATGACCCATCTCCGGACGACGCTCCGGACCCGCACGGCCTGGCGCGAGGAGCTGCACGCCCGCATCGAGACGGCCCGCCGCGGCCTCGAGGAAAGGATGGAATCGGCATGCTGAGGCCGTGGCTCGAGGAGCTCATCCGCCTGCCCTCCCCCTCGGGCGACGAGGGACGGGTGGCCGCCTACCTGCGGGACTGGGCCCTCGCGCGGGGCCACGAGACGCACACGGACGCGGGCAACGTCATGGTGCGGATCCCGGGCCAGGACCCCACCCGCGCGCTCGTGTTGCACGCGCACATGGACGTCGTGCCGCCCGGGGACCTCGCGGCCTGGACCTCCCCGCCGTACGAACCCGAGGAGCGCGACGGACGGCTGTACGGCTCGGGTGCCAGTGACGACAAGGCCGGGATCGCGGTTGCCATGGCCGTGGCCGCCGGGCTGGAGGGGACACCCCCGATCGACCTGTGGCTCGTGTGGGTCACGTGTGAAGAGACCGACGGCTCGGGCTCGGAAGCGTTCGCGCGCTGGTTCCGGGAGCACCACCAGGCGCGCTATGCGCACGTGGGGGCGTTGCTGTTCGAATCGACCGACTGCGACTGGCTCGAGTACGAGGCCAAGGGCAGCATGTTCCTCGAGATCACGACCCGCGGGAAGGGCGGCCACGCGGCGCTGAAGCCCGCGGGGGAGCCGACGGCGATCGCCCACGCGGCCGAGGTGGTGCGGCGGCTCGCCGCGGTGGAGGCGGGCTGGCATGCCCGGGGGTTCGACCGGACGTCGCTCGTGGTGCCGCATCTGGCGGGGGGTGACCCCGCGGCCCCCAACCGCATCGAGGCGACCTGCCGGATGGTCGTCGACGTGCGGACGCGCGCCGGCGTGCACGAGCGCGTGGTCGGGGAACTCGCGACCGTGCTCGCGGACCTGCCGCACGATTTGCATGTGCGCAGCGCCTGTCCGCCGGGCTACACCTCGCCGGACGACCCGTTCGTACAGGCCTTCGCGGAGGTCGCGCCCGGCATCGACCGGCGGCAGAGTCTGGCCTCGAACGACCTGTTCGCCTTCACGGCGATCGGGATTCCCGGCTTCGTGTACGGTCCGGGGAGCAAGGTCGCCATCCACCGGCCGGACGAGTACGTGGTCCTCGCAAACCTCGAGCGGGCGAGGGCCACGGTGACTGCCTTCCTGGAGCGGCTGGGTCGGGGGCTGGACTGAGCCGCGTCAGAAGGTGACGCGGTAGTTCTTGCCGAGGTTCGAGTCCCAGGTCTTGCCCATGTAGAAGGCCACCTCGACCGCCCGGATGTCCTTTGCGGTGAGCCCCTTCGCGATATCGGAACCTGTGTAAAAATTCCGCTGTCCTCGACCCGGCGTGAGGCGGACTTTCGTGTTCTCGAGCACCTTGCCCGACCGGGTCGTCGTCTGGATGTAGGCGTAGAGATCGTGGCCCGCCATCGCCCCGGGGGCGAAGTACCCCCTGGCATCCTGGTACGTGAGATCGACGTACGTCCCCCCGGCGAGGGAGTCCTGGCGCATCGAGACGTGGAAGGTGCTGCCCACGCCGGTCTTCTGCTGACGGCTGGCCGCCTGGGCGCTCACCTCGGAGGTGGAGACGGGAGCGGTCGAGACGGGCGCATTGCCGCATCCACCGAGGACGAGCAGAGCGACGACGGAAAGGGCGAAAGGTCGGAACAAGATGGCACTCCCTTGCATGAAATGACCTTCGAAACACGTGTCCGAGGTCGTGTCGTGGCATGACTTGTCGTGGCTGACTGCCCTGACCTTGTCGGACCAACCTCAAGGCAGCACTAACCCTGAGTTAAAATCCAGTTAACGGGGGCGAGCATGAACAATTTTTAAAATAAATGAGATCACTATGTTATAATATAGTCATGACACAGCATGGCTCACGCAACCACAAGGACCTTGGCGCCAAGCGCATCCTCAAGGCCCTGGGCCCGCAACTGGCCACCTTTCTCACGGGACGACCGGAGACCCGTTTCGTCCGGGCCGAGACCCGGGAGCTCGCGATCAAGCAGCGAACACCCGACCTCGAGTTGCATCTGG
>JBEIFE010000351.1:0-2875 GCA_040382575.1 Candidatus Sericytochromatia bacterium | reverse complement strand
GGATGGGAATCTGAGCCTGCGCCTGGGCCCGGACCGCTACCTGACGACGGCCACTGCCTCCTTCAAGGCCTGGCTGGACGAGCGCGATCTCGTCGAGGTCGACGGCACCGGTCAGCGCCTGGCGGGTGAACGAGTCCCCACCACCGAGTTCGCCCTTCACGCCGCCATCTACCGGCGCCGTCCGGACGTCCGGGCCGTGATTCACGCCCATCCGCCTATGGCGACGGCCTTCACGCTGGCCGGACGCGAGCTCCACACGGGCGTGCTGATGGAAGGGCTTCTGACGCTCGGGATCGTACCCACGGTCCCGTATGCCCGGCCCGGCACGGCCGAGCTGGCCGAGGCCACGGGCGAGGCGCTCCTGGAAAGTCGCGCGTGTCTGCTGGCGAACCACGGAGCCGTCACCGTGGGCGATACCCTCGAGGAGGCGCTCGCTCGCATGGAAACGCTCGAACAGACGGCGCACGCCACCTGGATCGCCGGGACCCTGGGCGGTGCAGCGCCGCTGCCCCTGACGGAGATCCACGCCCTGCTGGCCAGCCAGGGATTGATGCCCGGTCGGAACGGGTAAGGATCGTGCAGGAGGAATCTCCCGTGAACGTGAAATCTCGCCGGATGGCCCTTTCTGCGATGGGTCTGTCTCTCACCCTAGCAGCGATGCTGCCACTCGCTGGCTGTCAGTTCCTGACGGTCAACAACGTCACCTTCGAAAAACCGACGCTCACGGTAGGTGATTCCAGCCGTTTCACGGTCAATGCCGGCACGATGTTCGGACGGACCATCAACATCACGGCAAGGGCCGATCGCGGCCGGGTCGATCCTCCGAGCGCCACCGACAGGCGCGAATTCAGGTACTACGCCCCGTTCACCAGTCGCTACCGGAATGCCGAGGGCAACCAGGTGAACGGTGACACCATCCGCCTCGTGATCCAGGACGGCACGGAAACCCGCAACCAGACCATCCCGGTGAACCTCTCGGGATCGAGCCTCGTCACGGTCGAGAACCCGGATGCCAATGGCCAGGGGACCCTGAAGTGGGTCATCTGCAGTGACGAGAGCGGTAGCCAGTTCGGCAGCAGCCGCGACCTTCCTGGAACGGGTCCCGTCCGAGGCGCGCAACCGACCATCTCTCCGGATGGCCAGCGCATCGCCTTCGTCAGTTACCCCAACAATGGTCCCACCACGGCCATCGTGACGATCGACTCGGCCGGTACCCAGCAGGTTGTGATCCCGGGCGGGGATGCCTTCAATCTCGATCCTGCCTGGCATCCTGACTCCAGGACACTGGCCTTCGTCTCGAACCGCGGGGACAACCTCTTCTTCAAGCTTTACCGGGTGCTTGCGGGTGGAGGCGGAGACTCCTCCCCCATCCTGATCGCCGGGAACAAGCGCAACATCCGCTTCCCGGCCTGGTATCCGCTCACATCGGGGCCCTACTCAAACCATTTGCTCGCGAGCGTGAATGCCAACGACCAGAGTGAATTTGGCTCCGCATCCGGCAACCAGTATCCCTGGAACCTGTTTCTGTTCAGCCCGGCCGGGCAGGTCGACAAGCGGGTGACAGCCTTCACCAACAACACCGACTTCGCGATGGAGCCCCAGTGGCGCCCGGATGGCCAGTTGATCGCCTTCACGGGCAAGGGCCCCGTACAGGGTCAGTTTTCGCCGGGTAACAGCATCCAGCGCATCCGGGTTCAGCGCATCGCCAACAATGAGAACTCGGCCCAGATCTTGAACAGTGCCCTGACGGGAAGCGTCCAGGAGAGTTCTCCCGCGTGGAGTCCTGACGGCTCCCGGCTCATGTTCCTCAGCTTGCCCACCACGGTCATGCAGGGGACGGATATCCCTCCACTGGGGACGCCTTTGTACCAGATCATCCAGGATGCCGTCTCGAGTCCCAACCAGCCCATGCCCGTCCCGCTCAACAGCCTGATTCCTGGTCTGCGCATACGCGACCTCAATCAGGCCTATTTCATCACGGGCGGTAGCATCAGCTGGCGCTGAAACCTGTCAATGCTGGCTGTCCCGATGGTTCACGCTGACCGTGGTCCGATGCGCCGCGCCTCGCGCATGCTCCATTCTGGATGACATGAGAGGAGCGCCGATGAGCGAACACGAGATCTCGATGCGCGAGGCCGGACGCCGCGGAGGCAACCGCGTACGGGAACGCTACGGCATCGAGCACTTCGCCCGGATCGGGGCGACGGGAGGTCAGCATGGCGGCCGCAAGGGTGGGCTCGCGACGGCTGCCCGCCACGGTCGGGCGCACTTCCAGGAAATAGGCCGCCGCGGTGCCGAACGCCTGCGTGAGCTGGTGGCGCGGGGTCAGGCGGCCGAACGAACCGGGACGACGGATCAGGCCTGAGTGGCGAGATCGGGACTGGCCAGTTGCCCGGACCCGGCACGTTCGAGGAAGATGGCCTCATCGATGACCTCGATGCCCAGCGCCTCGGCCTTGGTAAGTTTCGAGCCGGCTTCCGGTCCTGCGACGAGCAGGTTGACCTTGCGCGTGACGCTGGAGGCTGCCTGACCGCCAAGACGCACGACCAGGGCCTCGGCCTCTGCCCGGCTGAGCTGCTCGAGACGCCCCGTGAAGACCACGATCTTGCCCTCGAATACCGCTCCGACCGTCTCCTGGGAGGTCTTCTCCTGCAGCGGCGCCTCGAAGGTGAGGCCAGCGGCACGCAGCTTGGCGAGCACCTGCTGGTTGTGTATCCCCGCGAAGAAATCCCGGATGCTCTCCGAAACGCTGGGGCCGATCGTGGGCACGGCCTGCAGTTCCTCCACCGTCGCGGCCGCGAGGCGGTCGATGGAACCGAACGCGCGAGCCAGGAGGCGTGCCGTCTGTTCACCGACCTCGAGGATCCCGAGTCCG
>JBEIFE010000350.1:0-2877 GCA_040382575.1 Candidatus Sericytochromatia bacterium | reverse complement strand
TCGCGTCCGCCCCGCGCTACCGTCGCACCGTCGAGGTCATGACGATCCTCAAGACGCTGCTCAATGGCGATCGCCTCGACTTCGAGGGCGAGTTCTACCAGCTGAAGCTCGATCCGCCCCGTGTGGGGACGGTCTCGGGCCAGTGCCCGCCCCTCTACTTCGGCGGCCTCTCGCCCGACGCACGCGATGCCGCGGCCCGGGCTGCGGACGTCTATCTGATGTGGCCGGACCGCCTCGAGGAGGTCAAGGCCGTCATCGACGACATGACGGCTCGCGCCGCGGCCTACGGTCGCACGCTGAAGTTCGGTTACCGCGCCCACGTGATCGTGCGCGAGACCGAGGCCGAGGCGCGCCAGGCGGCCTCGCGCATGCTCTCGAAGCTCGATGCGGCCACCGGGGAAGCCATCCGCCAGAAGTCGCTCGACACGGCGTCGCTCGGCGTGGCCCGCCAGGCGGCTCTGAGAGAGGGCTCGGGCGACGACGGCTTCGTCGAGCCCAACCTCTGGACGGGCATCGGTCGGGCGCGCTCGGGCTGCGGGGCGGCGATCGTCGGCGATCCCGACCAGGTCCTGGCCAAGCTGAACGCCTACCGGGCGGTCGGCATGGAGGCGTTCATCCTCTCGGGCTACCCGCACGCCACCGAGTGCGACCTGTTCGCGCGGCACGTCCTGCCGCGACTCGAGCACGGTCCGCTCGTGCTCGAACCTGCCCAGGACAGGATCCTGGCCACGCGCTGAACGGGTCGTCCGGCGACTCGAGAGAGGGGATAGCAATGGTGCTTCCCGGTTCCCCGCAGACGGATGAGTCTGCTGATGCTGGCTCGAATCCTGCCGCCACCGCCGGGTCCTTCGCTTCTCGGGACGTGCAACGTCTGGCAGAGGTGGCCGGGACCGGCTCCCGACCCGGACCTGGTGGCGATCGCCTCATGTGGGCGGTTCTGGCCCTGGTGTTCGTCGCGGGGACGCTCAACTACATCGATCGCCAGATGATCGCCATCCTCAAGCCGATGCTGCAGGCGCAGTTCGGCTGGAGCGATCAGCAGTACGCGCACCTGGGGACGCTGTTCCAGTTCTCTGCGGCGATCGCGTACCTGGGCATCGGGGCGTTCATCGACCGGGTCGGGCTGCGGCGCGGCTATGCGGCCGGCGTGGCCATCTGGAGTGCCGCGTGCATGTCCCACGCGGCTGCGACGAAGCTCGTCCACTTCCTGGTGGCGCGCGCCGTGCTGGCCGCGGCCGAGGCCGTGCAGACGCCCGCCTCGATGAAGGCGATCGCCGAGTGGTTCCCCCCTCGCCGTCAGACGCTCGCCGTGGGCATCGTGAACACGTCCTCGAACATCGGGGCGATCCTGGCTCCCGTGCTGGTCCCGGCGATCGCGCTGGCCTGGGGCTGGCGACCGGCCTTCCTGCTGACGGGTGCGCTGGGCTTCTTCTGGCTCGCGGCCTGGTTCATGCTCCCCGCCCGGGAACCGTCGTCCACCGATTCGAGCTCCCACGGGTCGGATCCGTCCGCCCGCTGGAGCACGCTCCTGCGCTCCCGCACCACCTGGGGGCTGGTGGTGGCCAAGAGCCTCACGGACCTCGTGTGGTGGTTCCTCCTGTTCTGGGCGCCGGACTTCCTGCATCGCTCCTACCACCTCGACATGAAGCAGGCCGGGTTGCCGCTGGCCACGATCTATGGCCTCGCGGCCCTGGGCGCCTTCGGGGGCGGTATCCTGCCCACGCTGCTGATGCGCCACGGGGTATCCAGCAACCTGGCTCGCAAGGGCAGCATGTTGCTCTATGCGTGCCTCATCACGCCGCTGCCGCTGGTGCTCCAGACGCGCGATCCGTGGGTGGCCGTCGGGTTCATCGGGATGGCGCTGTTCGCCCACCAGGGCTTCTCGACCAACCTGTTCGCGACGGCGGTCGAGCTGTTCCAGGCGCGCCGGGTCGCGTCCGTCATCAGCCTGGGCGCGCTGTGCGGCAATTTCAGCGGGATGGCCATGCTCGAGTTCACGGGCTGGGTGCTCACGCACCACCACACCTACATGCCCATGTTCATCATCAGCGCGAGCGTGTACCTGGTGGCGCTGGGTATTTTGCACGGACTGGTGCCAGACCTCGAGAGGGCTCGCTCCAGCGTCTGACGTCCGTCCGGTCAGCTGCCCTTCCGGAAAACCGGTGGCGCGAGTTTCGTGGCCTTCGTCAGGGTCATCTCGCTCGATCTCCTGGTCGCGACCATTTTCAGTCCCTTGGCTGGAAGGTCGTCCTGGCTCTTCTGGCCGGCAGCCCGAGTCAGGACCTCCGTGCTCGAAAATGAGGTTTCATCCGAATCGCCCACCGGTTTCTCGACTGGAATCTGGCGCACATGGCGTCCGTCCGGCTGGCGGGGCGAGGCCGTCGTGGATACCTCATACCCGATCCGGCTCCATTTTGATTCAAAAACGAAATAGTTTTCAAAGGTCGCCAAGGGGTGCCGGCATTCAAAAGTCGCCACGCAGGCGGCGGATCCCGAGCAGAAAGAATGCCTGGTTTCATGGGACCAGGCATCAGCAGAAGAATGTTTCAAAAATAGAATCGACGACCGTCCGAGCGGGCGGTCGTCGCGGTTAACTGAGCATTCCGGGGGGGCGGGGGGTCTCACGTTCAGGCTTTGCCTCTCCTGACGGATGACATCCGCTGGAGTTGGTCTCCGGAAGATACCGAAAAGTCCGAAACCTGTCCGCTACCGAACTGCATGTTGTCCTTCGGATTCGGTTTCACGACAGGTTGCCGCGGGGCAGCGGGTGCAGGCTTGTTGCCGTTTTTCTTCGGGGGGACCGGGCCCGGCCCCGTGTTCATGTTGACGATCATCTGGCCTCCTGAAGTTCCCGCGAGCTTCACCGGACATGCTCCC
>JBEIFE010000349.1:0-2886 GCA_040382575.1 Candidatus Sericytochromatia bacterium | reverse complement strand
GGCGCAGGCTCGCGAGAGACGTGTCGCGGCCAGTCGCCGCGAGCACGTGCGAGGGTTCGAGCTTGTCCGAGGCACAGGCCGAGCCCGAGCTCGCGGCGACTTCCTTGAGCCCCATCAGCAGGGCCTGACTCTCGACGCCCTCGAGGCTCACGTGCAGGTTCCCGGGCAGGCGCTCCGCGGGATGCCCGTTGAGGTGGATGCCGCCGATTGCCGAGAATAGCCGATCCTGCAGCCGGTCCCGCAGGGCCGACACACGCTCGGACTCGGACTCGCGAAGCGTCATGGCGAGATCACAGGCCTTACCCAGACCCACGATGCCCGGGACGTTCAGAGTACCCGAGCGCAGGCCGCGCTCGTGTCCCCCGCCATGGAGCTGGGACTCGAGTCGCACCCGGGGGGCACGCCGCCGGACGTACAGGGCTCCGACGCCCTTGGGGCCGTAGAGCTTGTGGCCCGAGAGACTCAGGAGGTCGATGCCCATGGACTCGACGTCGAGGGGGATCTTGCCGGCCGACTGGGCCGCATCGACGTGGAGGTAAACCCCGCGGGTCCGGCAGATCGCGCCGATCTCGGCCAGGGGCTGGATCGTGCCGATCTCGTTGTGGGCATGCAAGATCGAGACGGCCAGCGTGTCGGGACGCAGGGCTGCCTCGAGTGCGGCCGGATCCACCATGCCGAACGCGTCGACCTCGAGCCACGTCACCTCGACGCCATGCCGGGCGAGGTGGTCGAGCACGTCCCGGGTCGCCGCATGCTCGACGCGCGTCGAGACCAGATGGTGCCGGGGCACGGATGTGTGCAGACGCTCGGTCTCGACGAGCCCCTTGAGTGCCAGATTGATCGACTCGGTTGCGCCCGAAGTGAACACGACCTCCTTTCCGCAGGGGGCCCCGAGGCGATCGCGCGCTCCGATGAGCCTCGCCACCTGCTCGCGAGCGGCCTCGACGGCCTCCTCGGCAGCCCATCCATACGCGTGCTGGCGACTGGAAGCATTGCCGAAGCGATCCGTCAGGTACGGCATCATGGCGTCCAGCACGGCGGGATCGAGCGGAGTCGTGGCATGGTGGTCGAGGTAGATCATGAGCGCCCCACCTCGAGGGGGTACGGCTCCCGGTGGTCCGTTCCCGGGGGCGGCGGGAGGGGCCCCGTCACGGCCCCGTAGCGGTCCTCGCGGGCCAGGTCGGCCAGCGTGTGGCCGGCGAGGGCCTCGAGGAAGGCATCCTGGGCTTTCTTGAGCACCCCTTTGACGGCGCATCCCACGCGGAAACAGGCATACGGGCTCGACGACGTACACTCGTTGACGGCGATCTCGCCCTCCGTGGCCTCGACGATGTCCCGGAGCGTGATGGTCTCGGGTGAACGCGCGAGTTCGAGGCCCCCGTGGGAGCCGCGCTGCGATCGGACGAGGCCGGCCCGCACGAGCAGCGGGACAAGCTTGCCCAGGAAGGACGGCGGGATCCGTTCGACGTCCGCGATCTTGGCCGTATCGCAGAGCTGTCCCACCGGGCGCTTGGCCAGGTGAACCATCGTGAGGATCCCGTATTCCGAGGCCTTCGTGAGCTTCATGTGCCCTGCCCCTCGTGCCTAGACCGCCATCACCATCAGGTGAGGCTCGGTCTCGCGCAGCATGTTCTCGATCGCCATCAGCGTGCCTGCCTGCGAGCTCGGGCAGCTGCCACAGGCACCCTGGTACCTGATCTTGAGGACGTTCTCCTCGAGGCCGGCCACGAGAACGTCGCCCCCGTCGGCCTGCAGGGCGGGCCGGATGCGCTCGTCCAGCACGGCCTCGATGGCCTCGAGCCGGACCTGCATCGCATCGGAATCGGCCTTCCAGAGCCGACCGCCCTCACCGGCAGGCGGGGTCACCCCGTCATCGGCCTTCGCCGAGCGAATGGGTTCGGCGATCTGGCGCATCAGCGACGACCAGTCGGCGCCGCCGTCCTGGGTGACGGTCAGCCAGCGGTCGATGTAGTACACGTTCGTGACGTGCGGGATCGCGAACAGTTCGCGCGCCAGCGCATCGTTCGCAGCCTTGTCGGCGCTGTCGAAGGACCGCGCCACTCCGCGCGTCAGGGGTTCCTTGAGGATGAACTTGACGGCGTTCGGATTGGGGGTCGGTTCGATCTCGGCGATCTTGGGCATCGGGGAGACCTTTCTAGAGCGCGTCCGGGCCCGCCTCGGTCGAGACCGAGGTGCCCGTGGTGACGGCGGAGTGCAGGGTATGCCAGGGCAGGACGGCGCATTTGACCCGGGTCGGCAGACCCGCGATCCCCGAGAAGACCGTCAGACGCCCCAGGTGATGAATGTCCTTTTCCGGATCGAGCTGACCGGTGGCCATCCGCCGGAACTCGTCGACGAGGACCTCGGCCTCCTCGAGCCGCTTTCCCTTGACGACGCCGGTCATCATCGAGGCCGAGGCCTTACAGATGGCGCAGGCTTCGCCCTCGAAGGCGATCGCCGCGATGCGGTCCTCGTCCAGCCGAACGTCCAGGGTGATCTGGTCGCCGCACAGCGGGTTATGCCCCTTCGCGTGGCGGTTGGCATCCGCCAGAGTCCCGTAGTTCCGGGGCTTGCGGTTGTGGTCGAGAATGACTTCCTGGTAGAGGGCCTTTTGACTGCTCACAGGCCGAAGACCTCCTGGACGCCCCGGAGACCGCGGACCAGAGCCTCGACCTCCTCGAACGTATTGTAGTAAGCGAAGCTGGCACGGATCGTCGCGGGCACTCCGAAGCGCTCCATGACCGGCTGGGCACAGTGGTGGCCGACCCGGACGGCGATACCCTCCTCGTCGAGGAGGCTGCCCACGTCATGCGGATGGACACCGCGCATGACGAACGAGAGCACCGAGGCCTTGTCGGGCGCCGTGCCGATGAGCCGCACTCCGGG
>JBEIFE010000348.1:0-2894 GCA_040382575.1 Candidatus Sericytochromatia bacterium | reverse complement strand
GTTCGAGCAGTTCATGTTTACCGGAACTCCTGGATACGTAGTCGCGGAGCTGACCGGAGAGGAAGGTCAGGGCCATGGCCTGTCCGGATCCGGTCATGCCACCACCTGCGCGTCCTGGCGGCAGGATCTGACCTTTATCATCGAGAAAGATCTCGGGATAACCCACTGGCGGTGCCGTCACGGGATTCACGTAACGAATACCGGGCGCGGAGATCTGCAACTGGATGACGGCGTCCTGAAAAAGGCGGCTGGCATCGCACCGACCGCTGTCGTCCCGCAACTCGGAACCCGGAAGCGGTCGCAAGGATTCCCCCCCACGGAGGGGCGCATCCTGGCCGGACGCCAGGGCCCCGACCAGCCGGACGTATTCGGCCGGATCTTCGCTCGCGAGCTTCACTTCCAGGCTGGCCGCCGTGCAAGTGTTTCGCAGGCCCTGCATGATGCTGGCGGGGTCGGCGATCATCTGGATCGTATCTCCCACGATGGATGCCATCTCCAGCGGAGGACGCGCTGGGCTTGCCAGAACGACATCGAGGCTCTCGAGCAGGGTCCGGCCCTCGAGGGAACGCGGAGCCTCGGTCAGTCTACCTGCCACCAGCAGTGCATCCAGAGCGAAGCGGGCGCGGCGATCGCCTTCCAGCGTTCGATGAATCCTGTCGAAAGAGGCGCGATCGCGGTCTCCCAAGCGCTCCCGGGCGATCCTCACGGCTGCCTGGAGCTGGTTGACGGCCTGCTGCACCTGCGACGAAGACGGCCCTTGGTGGTCCGCATGGGCAGGAACGGTCAGGGCTCGCGTTTCCCCGCCCACGAGATCCTGCACATATTGCGCCTTCCATGACTGTCCTGGCGCCTGGCGAGACAGGGTGAGATACGCCCCCGATCCTCCGTATGGATCGCGAGCGACAGGGACCGGCGCAGGGGCAGGCGCGGTGTCTTTGCTATCGACGGGACTCCGCTTATCCGCTTGCCCGAGCAGGGGGATCCCGTACAACTGGTCGGAACGCAAATGGACGGGCATGTCGGCACCTCCGCTGATCATCCGGGAAGGATCATCGAGCAACGGAAGCCGGTCCAGACGAGAGACGGATGAAGTTTTCATTTTTCTTGCATACGATTCTCGTTAGGCGCCGCCTAATAACCAAACGTTTCTCACTTATTAACCTTACCTTAAGAACTGACAGCGTCTTGACGGCGGACAACCCTGAAGAATCCCCCGTCGTGAGTCACAGAGAAGAGGTCTGGATGTTCCGTCGCGCTACCGCGTTTCTCGTGCTGGCCCTGAGTGTCGCCGCCTGCGGCAACAACCCCGCGGCCCTCAACCGCCCGGGGACTGCCCCGCGCCTGAGCCGCGCCGCCGAGATGGCCCGGGCCAAGGCCGTCCTCGAGATGCGCGGTGCCGTCTACGCGGATGACCGCATCGTCGTGCATGCCTCCGGCTTCGATGCCGCGAACGGCCCGGTCAAGGGCGCGTCCGTCTCCGATGCGATGAATGGCTACGAGGTGCACGAACTGCCCGACGGTGTGACGGTCGCCCAGGCACTCGACGCCTACTGGGCCGATGGCCGTGTCATCTCGGCCAGCCCCCTCATGTTGCATGCCGTGACGGACGATGCTTCCGTCTCGCTGCCGGTCCAGCCCGTCGAACCGGCTCCCGGCACGCCGACCGCCGGCACCAACTTCCAGCAGTGGTGGCTCGACAAGGTCCAGGCGACCGAGGCCTGGAAGATCACCCGCGGCAGTGAAGAAATCGTCGTGGCCGTGCTCGACACGGGCGTGGACTACCGTCACCCCGATTTGCAGACTTCGGTCATGAACGGTCGTGACTTCGGTTCCCGCGACGAGGATTCCATCGATGACAATGGCCACGGCACCCACGTGGCGGGCATCATCGCCGGGCGCGGCGGCCGCACGGGCGCCACGGGGATCGCGCCCGGCGTGAAGGTCCTGGGACTCAAGGTCTTCAAGCCCTTCCGCAGCAAGCGCAAGATGGTTGGTTACTACGCGGACGACTTCGACATCGCGCGCGCCGTGCATCACGCCGTCGAGAAGGGCGTCAAGATCATCAACCTGAGCCTCGGGGGCGAGGGCATCGCGCCGGTGCTCGACTACGCCATCCAGGACGCCATCGGACGCGGCGTGGTCGTGTTCGCCGCCGCCGGCAACGAGCACAACAACGACCTCTCGCGGATCTCGCCAGCCGGGATCGATGGCGTCGTGCCCGTCGTCGCGACGGACACCGCCGACCGCCTGACGGGCTTCTCGAACTTCGGGTCGCTCGATGCGCTTGCCGCACCCGGATTCGGGATCTACTCGACGACACCGACCTACAAGCCCAAGTATGGCCACGCCATGAAGCAGGGCTATGACTACCTCGATGGCACCTCGATGGCCTCGCCCGTGGCCGCCGGCTGTGCAGCGCTCGTGGCCTCACATATGCTCACCGAGGTCCGCGAGTTCTTCCAGACTCGCAAGCCGAACCTGAAGGTCACGGTCGCGGACCTGCCCCAGGAAGAGATCGTGAATGCCCTGGCGTACTCGGCCGTCGATCTGGGTGCCTGGGACCGCGATCGCCAGTACGGCTACGGCCGGGTCCGTCCACTGGCCGCACTGAAGCGCGTCTCGGACCCCGACCAGATCAAGCTGATCGCGAACAAGGTCTACCGCCGCATCCTGGCGCGGACGGGCAACTAGCCTGACGGGGGCGCCCCGAGCGGGGCGCCCTGCTTTCCTACCGCCCACCGCCCGACCGCTTGGCTCGGGCCTCTCCTGTTCTGGAGTTCTCTTCCGTGCGTTCTTTCTCCCTGTCCCTCGTCACCCTCCTGCTCATCACGGGGTGCGGGACCGTCCCGACCGTCACTCCGGCCCTGCCTGCCGCGCCGGCCGTCGAGGCCTCC
>JBEIFE010000347.1:0-2912 GCA_040382575.1 Candidatus Sericytochromatia bacterium | reverse complement strand
AGGTGCCACTTGGAAGTCCGTACGGTCCCCGGTTCTGTCGAAACGCCCGTCGAAACCTTGACGGTCCAGGATGCCCTCTCGCGCTGGCATGCCCATCATCCCGGAGCCCTGGACGAGGTCATTCGCCCCGTTCCTCCCGATGCGATGTATGCCGTTTCAGAGTTGCATGGCGTGATGCCCGGCCGCTATCGCCGGCCCCGTGCCCCCCGTCTGGTTCCCTGACGTGGATCCACGCGACCCGATTTTCAGTCCGGAGCCCCGCGTCGAGCGGGAGATCTGGATGGTCAGTCTTCTGGCTGTTGCAGTATGCGTCGTCCTGGCGATCGCGATGAACAGCGCGCCTTGAGATAGACTCATCGAGCTTTCCTCACCCGTGGGACATCTGCGCAAGCGGATGTCCCCCGGGTGAGGAAAGCTCTCGAGTGCCTCGAAGCAGAAACACGTGGATCTCTGCCGGTCACGTATGGCCTAGGCGGAAACGGCTCCGCGCAGCCCCAGGCCCGGTAGCAGGGGCTGTTCAGGACCGCGGCGCATCGTCTCGATCATGTCGAGAATGAAGCCGAAGTCGTGGTAACTCTCCACGAAATCCAGGTCGTCCGCAGGCAGCACCAGCTTGGGTGACAGGTCGAAATCCGCCACCCAGTCTTCGTAGAGCTCGTTGAGTTGCTCGAGGTACGCCCGTGGAATGCTGGCCTCGTAGTCACGCCCCCGCTTGGCGATGCGCCTCATGAGGGTCGGGACGGACGCGCGCAGGTATATCAGCAGATCGGGCGGAGGGAAGGTCGGAATGATCCCATCGTAGATCCTCAGATAGGTCTGATACTCGCGCTCCGTCATCAAGGAAGTGCGGTAGGCGTTGCGAGCGAAGATCGCAGCATCCTCGAACACCGATCGGTCCAGGATCGCGGGACGCCCCGATTCGATCACCCGACGATACGTCTCTACACGCGTCGACAGAAAGTAAGTCTGGAGGTGGAAGCTCCACCTCGGCATGTCCTTGTAGAAATCGTCCAGATAGGGATTGTCGTCCACGGATTCGAACCAGGGGACGTATTGCAACTGGTCCGCGAGCCAGCGCGAGAGCGAGGACTTCCCGCAACCGATGTTGCCGGCGATCACGATGACCTGGGGCCTGGGAGCGACGTTCATCCGGGAACCTCGGTGGCTTTCGGAGGGGACAAGCACCATCATACCTCCGGGGGCTGGGCTGGAACGACCACGCGAAGCGCTTTCGGGCGTATCTGGATCGAGACGGGGAGAAATCCGGCCGAGTCGCCATCCAGCTGATACGGGACGGTCCGGGAGGCCTCGATCCGGATTTCCCGGGCCTTGACCATCTCGAAGGGGGCGAAGCGCTTGCCGCGGCCCGAGAAGATCCGGAAGATGCCGATGGGGATGCGCCACCATTCGCGAGCCGAGAACCAGCACACATCGAAGAGGCCGTCCTTGACCGAAGCCGACTCGGCCAGGACGGCGCTGCTGCCCGCATACAGGCGGGTATTGGCCACCACGAGGAGATAGACCAGCCTCCGGATGGGTTTTGCCCCGTCGATGCGGATCCGCATCCGGGTCGTGCGATGGACCAGGAAGGACTGGAAGCCTGCCAGTGCGTAGGCGACCTCTCCGGCAACCTTCTTGATTTCCGGCCACATGTGACGCGTGATCATCGCGTCATAGCCGATCCCGACCATCAGCGTGAAAATCCGTCCGTTGGCCACGCCCACGTCGATGGCGATCGCCCGCCCCGTCAGGGCCACATGCAGGGCTTCCTCGAGATCGGCCGGGATACCGAGTTCGTTGGCGAGGATGTTGACCGTTCCGGCTGGCAAGATTCCCAGTTCGACGGCCGGATCGACCACGGCCTGCACGACCTCGTTGATCGAGCCGTCCCCACCCATGACGAGAATCCGCCTGGCTCCCCGTTCGCTCGCCAGCCGGGCCCGTTCCGTGAGATCTCCGGGTCCGGTGCTCGTCTCCACCTCGACGCGCCATCCTGCGCGGGCCCCCTGTTCCTGGATGCTCACGGGCGTGAGATGACGGGCCCTGGTGGGGCCCGAGGTGGGATTGATGAGAACGACGAGGAGCGGCTGGGTCGACATCGCCTCCATGATGAGCCATGGCATGCATGTTTGCCACCCGGTTTCAGGTTGGCATTCGTGGGGCTCGCGGGTACAATGCCCGCACGCCAGACCTGTTGCGATGGAGCGTCGTCTGAGTCGTCCCCCGGGGATGCCCGTCCCCTCACCTTCCAGGAGTCATGGACCCCCATGTTTCAACTCATTCCGCGCGAGGAGTCTTTCTTCGACCTGCTCGAGGCTTCGGCCAAGAACGTCATCGATACGGCTCGCCTCCTGCGCGACATGGTCGAGGACTACCGCAACGTTCCCGAACGATTCCAGAAGATCCGGGACACCGAGCATGCCGGTGATCGGATCACGCACCAGCTGATGGATAAGCTGAATCGCACCTTCGTCACCCCGATCGACCGCGAGGACATCCACAGTCTGGCGTTCGCCCTGGACGACATTGTCGACAGCATCGAACTGGTGGCCGATCGCTTCCTGCTCTACAAGATCGATCGTCCCACGGCGATGACCATCTCGCTGGTCCGGATCCTGGTCCGGTGCTGTGAGGAAATCCACGCTGCCATGTCGCTCCTGCGCTATCCGAAGCGCATCAAGGAGATTCTCGATCACACGATCGAGATCAACCGCCTCGAGAACGAGGGCGACCAGCTCTCTCGTGCCGCGCTCGAAAGACTATTCGACGGCCCGCAAGACTCTCCGATGGCGATACTCGAGATCGTCAAGTGGAAGGAACTCTACAGCGTCCTCGAAGACGCGATCGACTTCACGGAGGACGTCGCCGATCGTCTCCACGGAGTGGTGATCAAGAATGCCTGAAACCGCCGT
>JBEIFE010000346.1:0-2925 GCA_040382575.1 Candidatus Sericytochromatia bacterium | reverse complement strand
GTCCCATCCTCGTGATGACCATGCGCGAGGCTGCAGATGCGAAGCCTGGCGCCGAGACCGGTCTGCCCGGTGTCGTGCGGGGGGCGTTGCCCGTCGGCGCGGTCGCCGTGGCGTTGCTCGCTGTGCTGCCGTTCGTGTTCGATCGGTTGGTGGGCTGGGCCGGGCATTCCACCCACGGTCTGTTCTGATTCGAGCCGTCATGGCTCAGAAGGGCCCGGGCCGCAAGGTCCGGGCCCTTCTCTATTGGGCGTCGAAGCCCCTTTTTGACGTCCTGCCTCCGTGTCGGTAGCATGGACGTTACCGATCATGGGCGATCGCCCGGTCGGGATCGATCCGGTGAAAGCGAGCATTCCATGGAGACCACCCGCAAGCCCGAATGGCTCAAGATCCGTCCCCCGGCGGGTGAACGATATCTGGCCATCAAGGACAACCTGCGAGCCCTCAACTTGCACACGGTCTGCGAAGAGGCCTCCTGCCCGAACATCGGCGAATGCTGGGGGGGCGGTACGGCAACCATGATGCTCATGGGCGACACGTGCACCCGGGGGTGCCGCTTCTGCCACATCAAGACGGCCAAGGACGGGATTCCACTCGATCCCGACGAACCCGCCAAGGTAGCCCTCCAGGTCGAGGTCATGGGTCTCGACTATGTCGTACTCACCTCTGTCGACCGGGATGATCTCCCGGATGGGGGAGCGGGGCATTTTGCTGCCACGATCCGCGCCATCAAGACTCGCACGCCCGCGGTAATCGTCGAGGTCCTGATTCCCGACTTCCAGGGGGATGTGTCTCAACTTCGCACCGTCGTCGAGGCCGGTGCCGAGGTCGTGGCCCACAACGTCGAGACGGTCAGACGGCTCACGCCACGTGTGCGCGATCGCCGCGCCAACTACGCCCAGAGCCTCAAGGTCCTCGGGGATGTCCACCGGATCGACTCGATGGTTTATACCAAGACGTCCATCATGGTCGGTCTGGGCGAGACCGACGAGGAGATCCGCGAGACTTTGCGCGATCTTCGCGAGTACGGTTGCCAGATCGTGACTTTCGGTCAGTATCTGCGCCCTTCTCGCAAGCATCTGGCCGTCGAGGAGTACATCACCCCCGAGAAATTCGCCGAGTACCAGAGCTGGGCCGAGGAGTTCGGCTTCCTCTACTGTGCGAGCGGACCGCTCGTGCGGTCCAGCTATCGTGCCGGGGAGTTCTTCATCCGCGGCATGCTCGAACAACAAGGGCGTTCACTCGCTTCCGATGACGCAAGCCAGCCTGCCTGACAGGCTGTCCGAGAGGAGACCCAACCCGATGAGCCTGGTGGAATTCAAGGTGGGGGGAGCAGGGGCCTGGCCCACTGCCCCCTTCACCGTCCTTCGCGAGGACGATACCGCCGATCCGGCAACGATGCCGGACATCTCCGATGACGACCTCCGTGCCCTCTACCGCACCATGGTCCTCACGCGCGCCTTCGATCAGCGCATGTTCATGTTGCAGCGTCAGGGCCGCCTGGGATTCTACCTGGCGAGTACCGGTGAGGAAGCCGCGACCGTGGGCTCAGCCTATGCCCTCGAGGCTCGGGACTGGGTTTTCCCGTGCTATCGCGAACAGGGGTGCTACCTGTGGCGTGGTGTGACGATCCAGGAACTGGCACATCAGTGCTACGGAAATGCACTGGACGTCACCAAAGGCCGCCAGATGCCGGTTCACTATTCGTTCCGCCACAAGAACATCGTTTCAATCTCGAGTCCGCTCACGGTCCAGCTCCCGCAGGCCGTCGGTGCCGCGTGGGCTGCCAAGCTGCGCAAGGATCCCGTCGTGACGCTCACCTACTTCGGTGAGGGGGCGTCCAGTCAGGGGGACTTCCACGTCGGCCTCAATTTTGCTGGCGTATACCGCACACCGACGATCTTCTTCATGCGGAACAACGGTTGGGCCATCTCGACGCCGCGCTCCGTGCAGACGGCATCCGAGAATTTCGCCATGAAGGCCTCGGCTTACGGGATCGAGGGCGTGCTCGTCGATGGCAATGACATCCTGGCCGTCATCGTCGCGACCCGCAAGGCGGCCGAGAAGGCCCGCACCGGCGGCGGTCCGACGCTCATCGAGGCCCTGACCTACCGTGTTGGCTCGCACTCCACCTCCGATGACCCCACGGCGTACCGTGATGAGGCCGAGGTCAAGGAGTGGGAACGCAAGGATCCGATCCAGCGCTTTCAGCGCTTCCTGGCCAGGCGCGGCCTGTGGACGATGGAGTGGGAGAACGAACTCCAGGAGAGCTACAAAGCCCAGATCCTCGAGGCCGTCGAGCTTGCCGAGAAGTCTCCGATGCCCGTACCCGCGACGCTCTTCGATGACGTCTTCGCTGATCCACCTGCATCCCTGCTCGAGCAGCGCACCGAGCTCCTGTCGCACCTCGAATCGCTCAAGGAGGCCCGTTCCTGATGCCCACCATGAACATCATCCAGGCGGTCAATGATGCCCTTCGCCTGCAGATGCGTCTCGACGATCGCGTGATCGTGCTCGGCGAGGACGTGGGCAAGTTCGGCGGAGTTTTCCGGGCCACCCAGGGTCTGCAGGAAGAATTCGGTCAGGATCGTGTCGTCGACACGCCGCTGTCCGAGGCCGGGATCATCGGAACCGCCATCGGCATGGCACTGTATGGCATGCGCCCGGTTCCGGAAATCCAGTTCGCCGATTTCGTCTATCCGGCTTTCGACCAGATCGTCAACGAACTGGCCAAGTACCGCTACCGCTCGGGTGGTCAGTATCCCTGCCCCATGGTCATCCGCATGCCTTACGGCGGCGGCATCAAGGGAGGTCACTACCACTCGCAGTCCAACGAGTCCTACTGGGTTCACACCCCCGGTCTCAAGGTTGTCATCCCCTCGAATCCCGAGGATGCCAAGGGGCTCCTGCTGGCCGCCATGCGCCAGG
>JBEIFE010000345.1:0-2937 GCA_040382575.1 Candidatus Sericytochromatia bacterium | reverse complement strand
CGAAGTCGCAGCAGGCAGGGAGGAAGTCGTCGGTGTCTGATATCAGTTTCGGCACGGATGGGTGGCGGGATCGGATCGCGGAGGGCTTCACCTTCGCAAATGTCCGGATCGTGGCTGCCGCGGTGGGGGCCACGATCATCGAGCAGCACGGGACCCGGAAGCCCGTCCTGGTCGGCCATGACACGCGTTTCCTGGGCAGAGCTTTCGCCGAGACCGTGACCTGCGTGCTCGAACACATGGGCCTCGAGGTCCTGGTGGCCACTCGCGATGTGCCGACCCCCGTGATCGCCCATGCTGCCCGTGATCTCGACACGGCCGGGGCCATTCAGCTGACGGCGAGTCACAACCCCTCCGAGTACGGGGGGATCAAGTACATCCCCGAATATGCGGGACCGGCGACCAAGGAAATCACCGATCGCATCGTCGCGGCCGTCCGTCGCATCGAGGCGAGCGGTGAGGCGCTTCCGACGGGGCGATCGCCGGGTAAACCCTTCGATCCAACGGCTCGGTACCTTGAGGACATCCGGAAGATCGTCGATCTGGATGCCATCCGTCGCGCGGCCCCGAAGGTGGTTTATGACCCGCTGTATGCAACGGGGCGCGGCTATCTCGATACCCTCCTCCGCGAGGGGGGCGCAGCCGTCGAGGTGTTGCACGACTGGCCCGATCCGCTCTTTGGCGGGGGAATGCCCGAGCCGGCCGTTTCGCAACTCGGTGAGCTGATTGCAAGAGTACGTGAGACGGGGGCCTCTCTCGGGCTCTCGACGGACGGAGACGCCGACCGCTTCGGTGTCGTCGATGCCGATGGGCTTTTCTACACGCCCAACCAGGTGCTGGCCTTGCTCGCTCGTCACCTCGTGAAGAACCGCCGTCACGGCGGGGCCATCGTGCGCACGGTGGCGACGACGCACCTGCTGGACCGCCTTGCTGATCACTACGGTCTCCCCGTCAGGGAGACCCCCGTCGGTTTCAAGTGGGTGGGGGCTTGCATGCGTGAAGAGAAGGTCCTCATCGGCGGTGAGGAATCCGGTGGGCTGTCCATCGGCACGCACATCCCCGAAAAGGATGGTGTTCTCGCCAATCTGCTGGTCGTCGAGATGATGGCCATGGAAGGCAAGTCGTTGTCGGCCATCTGGGCAGACCTCGTGACGGAAGTGGGTCTCGAACCGGCCAATCAGCGGCTCGACCTGCATCTGGCCTCCGGCTTCAAGGAGCGGCTACTCGAGGCGGTTCAGACCCGTCCTCCAGCCAGTCTGGCTGGACGTGCGGTTCAGCAAGTCAAGGAACTCGATGGTGTGCAGTTGCTTCTCGAGGGGGATGCCTGGGTGCTCGTGCGTCCCAGCGGCACCGAGCCGCTCGTGCGCGTCTACCTGGAGGCCCCCGATCGGGCTGCGCTCGCCAGTTTGCTGACAGCTGTCCGTGACTGGCTCGCCCCTTACACGGGCGAGGTTCCTGCCGCCGCTCACGCTTGATTCTCGGTCCCGGGCGTGGGGGCAATTCAGCCCCCACGTGTCCGGACGGCCTCGATTCGGGTACACGATCTGCGTCATGTCCAAGATCGCCAGGGATGTCGCGCGCAAGCGTCAGAAGGCAGAGCGTCTGCGCTCACTCGCCGCCAAGGTCCGCCTCCAGCAGGCAGCGCCGTATGCTGGGGCCGTGGCGGGTTTCATGTTGACTGTAGGGTTCGGACAGATCGTCATCACGGGTATCGCGGCGGGTCTAGGGGCTGCTCTTCCTCGCCTGATAAGGCGCCAGATCGAGGACATCGATCTCCGCATTCGCCACCAGATCATGTCCCGCGCCCAGGTCCTCGATGACGAAACTTCCGAGGCCGGTGCCGGGGTGGAGCGGTGGTTCGGTGAATTTACGCTTCACTACCTCGGTGGTCACCCGGGTTTGCGCCTGGTCAAAGATGCCGCGTTCGGCCATCTGTCCTGTACCGATCGAGGAGTGGTCTTTCGCAACCAGGCGACCCGTATCCGGATGGTTCCCTCGCGGATCCAGCGGGTCGTGCTCGAGAACCCGCGCCAGGTCAACGCCAGGAAGTTGCCCGGGGGTATACCCGTTCCCATCATGACCCATCGACATCCGCTCCTGGCACGGGTCGCATCGGCACTGGTGCGTCGGCAGAGGGTCGTCTTGATCGACTATCTCGATGATCTGGGGGAAAGAAACTGGATCGTGTTCCGGGATACCTGGATGATGCCCGGTGCAGCTGCCCTGATCAAGCAGGCCGTCGAAGCGGCAATCCGAACCGTTCCCCGTGAAAAGCGGGTCCAGGCCGGGATACGCGGCACCGGCAATCTTGCCCAGGCGGGAGGTAATTCCCGTGAAGACATTGCGGCGGCCGAAAAGGCCAGCAGGGATCTGCTTGACCATGGCGCGCATGTGGACGGGGCTGCCGGCAGATTAGCTGCGCGGCAGGTGGATACTCGCTTTGATGTCGTGCTTGAAGGGATGGGCTCATCGCCCGAGGAACTTGAGCGGGTCGTCGCGGAACTGTCCCGCATTTTCGGCAAGCCCCCCGAGCGTTTCCGGGAACTTGAACAGCGTCTTCCCATGGTAATACGGCGTAATCAGGGCGACTCGGATGCCCGGCAGCTTCGCGATCTTCTGGTGCGCGCAGGAGCGGCGGTGCGCATCGACCCGGGAAGCCCGACCACGCCTTGAGGTTGTGTTGCCCTCGTGTTAAAATCAATATTCCAGTTTTGGACTCGTGTTCCGAGTTCGAAGACCTACGAGAAGCTCGCTTCTCGTTTCATCCCTGCCCCCACGGGGGCCGCTCAGCCCACAGGGAGTTCGCCCGTGCCACGCGCCTACGAGACCATGTACATCCTCCGCCCGCAACTCGAAGAAGAAGCGGTCGATTCCGTCATCGCCAGTGTCAACGATCAGATCGCCAAGTTTGGTGGCCAGGTCGAGAAGACCGAGAAGCGT